>JAHDDR010000012.1 GCA_020629255.1 Saprospiraceae bacterium
AAGAGATAATAAATTCATGATTTAAAAGTTAAGTTAAACAGAATTGAATTTGATTATATTCAAAAATTTAAGATGGTATATTATATTACCATCAGTAATAAAATCCTAATGACATTAGTTTTCAGAGGAAATTTAGTAATTGTGAAGTTTTGTTCTCTAATGTCTTAAGTTTCTGGTGTGCCTTGACTCGTGAAATTCGGCTGCAAATATACGAATTATTTTATATTATTCAATTCTTTACCCTTTTTACTGTATTCTACATTTTTCTCTATACTATGTGCAGGGCGACTCCATTTTATTTTTTGGTTTTCTCCCTCATAATTATCCTCTTTGCTTTGTGGTTGAGGGTGTTTTGAAAATGGGTCAGTAGGCTTTAATCCTAGTAGGTCGAACATTTCCAAATCTTCATAAATATCTGGATTGGGGGTTGTAAGTAATTTGTCTCCAGCAAATATGGAAGCGGCACCTGCCATAAAACAGAAGGCTTGCCCTTCACGGCTCATGGTCGTTCTTCCGGCTGAAAGCCGTATGGTCGTTTTGGGCATAACCAATCGGGTGGTGGCCACCATGCGTATCATATCCCAAATTGGAATCGGTTCGAGATCTTCCATCGGAGTACCTTCTACAGAAACTAGGGCATTGATAGGAACGGATTCTGGTTGAGGAGAAAGGTTGGCAAGAGTTAATAACATTTTGCATCGATCAGAAACGGATTCGCCCATTCCAATAATACCTCCAGAACAAACCGTAACACCTGATTTGCGAACATTGTTGATGGTTTTCAAACGATCTTCATAACCTCTGGTCGATATGACTTCCTTGTAATATTCCTCACTCGTGTCCACATTATGATTGTAGGCGTAAAGACCGGCATCAGCTAGACGTTGGGCTTGTTTTTCTGTCAACATTCCCAAAGTGCAGCAAACTTCCATATCCAAAGCATTCACCGCTCTGACCATATCAACGACTTGGTCGAATTCTTTGCCGTCTTTTACATTTCTCCAAGCAGCCCCCATGCAAAGTCGGGAAGAACCGAGCAATTTGGCTCTCTTTGCAGCAATTTCGACCTGTTTTATAGACATCAAATCTTCATTCTCTACACCCGTATGGTATCGAGCGGCTTGAGGGCAATATCCACAATCTTCCGGACAGCCACCGGTCTTAATAGAAAGCAAGGTGCTGATTTGGACTTCATTCGGATTATGGTGCTCCCGATGTACCGTAGCAGCCTTGTAAACGAGATCCAAAAGGGGAGAATGATATAATTTTTCTACTTCTTCTAAGGTCCAATTCTTATGCTCCATTTCTGTCTAAATTTTAGAATGTCAAAGATACCATTTAGGAATGAATTGTTAGCCTAATTCATCCAATGCTTTTTCGATGGCACTATAAACTTTTGATAATTGTTCGGGAGTAATGCAATAGGGAGGCATGAAATAGATGACATTGCCCAAGGGGCGAAGCAATATTCCCTTATCCATAAAATAGTCATAAAGGCGATCTCGAATAGAATTGAAATAAGAAGTTTCCGAGTCGGTTTTGAAATTTAGAGCAATAATAGTTCCTTGTTGTCTCACATTTTCTGCCTTAGAATGCTCTTGTATTTTATTTTTGAATGCTCGATGGGATTGTACAAGCCTTGAAATATTTTTTTGTGTTTCTTCCCGTTCGAATAAATCCAAACTAGCCAAAGCGGCAGCACATCCAATCGGATTGCCCGTGAAGGAATGGCCATGGAAAAAAGTTTTCATTTTATCCTCAGAAAGGAATGCACTATAAACGTCTTCGGTACAAGTAGTAATTGAGAGCGGCAGTGTTCCTCCGGTCAATCCTTTAGAAAGGCAAGTAATATCTGGTTTTTGTTTGAGATAATCGGAAGCGAACATTTTACCGGTTCGGTAAAATCCGGTCATCACCTCATCTGCTATGCAAAGAACGTTGTTTTCTTTACAAATTTGTATCAATTGGTCGAGTGCATCGGGTGTGTACATCATCATGCCTGCAGTTCCTTGTACCAAAGGCTCGAAAATGAAGCAACAGACATCTCCTTTTTCAACTATTTTTTTGAGCTGTTCTATTGATTGATTTAAATTTTCCGGAGTAGGGGGGAGTATCCGTTCTACTTGGAACATGTGCCTTTTAAAAGGATCGTTGAACCCATCATCTCCTCCGGCGGACATGGCTCCGAAAGTATCCCCATGGTAAGCATTTTCCAAGGCTACGATAGTATGCCTTTTCTCTTTTTTATTGTGGAAATATTGCAAACACATTTTCATACCCACTTCTACGGCTGTAGAACCATTGTCGGAAAAGAAAATTTTAGATTGGTGTGGCAGGTGTTTTAAAAGCCTTTCGGCTAATTCGATAGCGGGTTTGTGGGTGAACCCGGCAAAAATTACATGTTCTAAGGTCAAGAGTTGTTGATGGATTTTATTGGCGATATAAGGGTGGGCATGTCCATGTACATTCACCCACCAAGAGGAAACGGCATCTATGATGGCTCTTCCATTTTCGTCATAAATTAAGGCACCTTCCGCTTTTTGAATCAGTACAGGATCTCCTGCCGTTTTCATTTGAGTAAAAGGATGCCAAATGTATTCTTTGTCCTTGTTAATCCAATCCATATCCGTTTGTGATGATGGGTTCAACATATCGAATTGCTTCTTTTATTGTGTTAGAATTTATCTCCTCTAATTTCGGGATGTCCAAAACCAAAGGTATATTTTTACTCATCTTTATAATAATATCCCTGGAAGATGTTGTAGGCGCTCCATTAAAAATTAAGGCAGTAATGGGGATGTTTTTATGGATTAATTGATTAATACTTAACAATGTATGGTTGATGCTCCCCAAATAATAGGAAGCGACCAGAATTACGGGGATATTTAAGTGAGAAATGACATCAAGAATGGTTTCTTGCTCATTGATTGGCACCAGTAAACCTCCGGCTCCTTCAATAATCAAATGGTTTTCCGTTTTGGGAATCTGGAAGTCTTCCTTCTTAATTTTGACGCCACCTACCTCCGCTGAATAATGAGGGGAGGCAGGTGTGTTCAATCTGAATCTTTCAGAATGGATTTTTGTATTATCATTAGAGATATAATCCTTGATTTTATCCGAATCCGAATAATGTAAATCGCCCGATTGGATGGGTTTCCAATAATCTGCTTGGAGTGCTTCTACCAAAATAGCAGATACGATGGTTTTACCTATTTCGGTTCCAATACCGGATACAAAGTATGTTTTATTTGCCTTCATGTATGTTTGGATGATTTTCTAGTATTGTGTTGATGGTTGTTGTTAATCCGATAATATGATCTTTTTGATTAAATGCATGGATACAAATACGTATCCTTTCTTTTTCTTTAGGAACAGTTGGAGCCACGATGGGTTTTACATCGAATCCTTCCGATTGTAATTGATGGGCAATTTCTCTTGTCAAAGAAGCGTCGGCGAGTACTAAACTTTGTATGGGACTACTGCTTGGTAGAAATAAATGTTTAGCTCTTTGATTCAATGAAGAAGTAAACAATAAAATGTTGTCATTCAATTGTTCTATTCTATTTGTTTCTAATAATACATCATAGGCTTTTTTAATGTACTGAACCGAATGGAGGGGCATGGCAGTCGTAAAAATGAATGAACGGGCATAGTTGATAAGATAGTTTCTTAACGTATCACTGCCTAAAACAATAGCACCGTGACATCCCATGGCTTTACCAAAGGTATGAACCCTCGCTAATATCTGTTCCTCTAATCCCAGATGCGAAACCCAACCCCGACCTTGTTCACCTACGATTCCAGTAGAATGGGCTTCGTCAATAATGATCCCTACATTCCAATTTTGGCATAGTTCTACAATTTTCTTCAAAGGGGAAAAATCACCATCCATAGAGAAAAGACCTTCTGTGATGAGGAAAATATTTCCCTGGGCTTCTTTTAATTTTAAGGCAAGATCCGCTAAGTCATTATGTAGGAATGGAATCGGGTTTCCCCTTGAAAGTTTCAGACCATCATGTATCGAAGCATGGCAGAGTTCATCGTAAATAATGGTGTCGCCCTCTTGGGCAATACATCCAACTAATCCGACATTGGCATCATAACCCGAATTGAAGAGCAAACCACATTCCGCCCGATGGAAGGTGGCAATGGTTTTTTCCAAATTTTCGTGGTAGAGAGTGTTACCTGCAATTAAACGGGATGCTTTCGAACCACTTAATGGCTGTTCGGTGGGTCGGATGTTTTCCAAAAGCCCATCTGTAGCGAACCCAAGATAGTCGTTAGATGAAAAATCGATTCTTCCTTCATCTTTTGGCAAAGTACGGTAGGTTTTTTTCCATTGCCTTTTCCTCAGCTTACCCTCAAATGACTGTTCAATCTTAGAAAACATAATGCAAAGGTGCATTATCTTATTGGATTTGCCATCAGTTTCCCAATCATAGTTGGGATTAATAATCAAAACATAAGGCTATCTCAACAAAAGACATATCTTTGCAGGATTAAAACGATTAACGCTACTTAGAGAATTGGATGAATCAGTACACGGTTAAAAATATAGTACGACTAGAAGGCAAAGGATTGCATACCGGAAAAATTGTTAAAGTTGCAGTACATCCGGCGGCAGCAAATCATGGAATAGTCTTCAAACGGATGGATTTGGATGGACAACCCCAAGTACATGCTGATGCAATGAATGTGACTTCTACGGTTAGGAATACAACGATCAAAAGAGGAGAAGCATCCGTTTCTACTATAGAACATTTACTTTCGGCATTGAGTGCCCTTCATATAGATAATGTACTGATAGAAATCGATGGTCCCGAAGTACCTATTTTGGATGGTAGTGCCCTACCTTTTGTTTTGGCATTACAAGATGCAGGAATTGAAGAATTGGACAAGGAACGAGAAATATTAGTCATTCGAAATCCCATTCATTATGTAGATGAAGAAACAGGAAGCGAGATTTCCGTTTTCCCTGCTGATGGTTTCGAATTGACGGCTATGATCGACTTCAACTCTAAGATATTGGGACTTCAATATGCTAATTATAACAGCTATACGGATTATATAGAAGAAGTGGCACCTTCACGAACATTTGTTTTCCTTCACGAATTGACCCAACTTTTACAATATGATTTGGTAAAAGGAGGAAGCTTGGATAATGCTGTGGTAATGGTAGAAGAATTGCCCGAACCCAAAGAACTCGAAAGGATTTCAAAGAGTTTTGGACAAGAAAATATAAAGGTAGAACCCGGAGGCATCCTGAATAAAGGAGGCTTGAAATTCGATAATGAGCCAGCTCGTCATAAATTATTGGATATGATAGGCGATTTGGCATTGGTGGGGAAAACTATTCAAGGTCGTATTGTAGTCACCAAGCCCGGGCATACGGCTAATGTGAATCTGGCTAAAAAATTCAAGACTTTATTCAGAGAGCAAAAGAAACTAAAAGGGATTCCGGCTTATGATCCTTCACAAGCACCCATTTATGACGTAGTAGAAATTACAAAAAAATTACCCCACCGTTTCCCTTTTTTATTGATTGATAAAATCATTGAATTGACCGAAAATAGCGTTGTAGGGATCAAGAATGTGACCTTCAATGAAGAATTTTTCCAAGGGCATTTTCCTAATAATCCGGTTATGCCGGGAGTGCTTCAGATTGAAGCCATGGCACAGACAGGAGGTATCTTGGCATTGTCTACTGTAGACGATCCAGAAAATTGGGATACCTATTTCCTTAAGATCGATAAAGCAAAATTCAAACGGAAGGTAGTGCCTGGTGATACCTTGATTTTTAAATTGGAATTATTAACTCCGATTAGACGAGGAATTGTAACCATGCAGGGAACCTCCTATGTAGGGAACCAAATTGCTTCCGAAGCAGAATTGACGGCTCAAATCGTAAAAAGACCGGTCTAAGGAAATTGTATGAAAATTTCCATGACCCAATTAGGAAAAAGATTCAAGTATGAATGGATATTCAGAGAACTTGATTTCGAATTTCAGAACCATGGGAAATATGCCATTCTAGGCTCGAATGGATCGGGCAAGTCCACCCTCATGAAAATATTATCGGGGCACCTTTCTCCCAGTAAAGGTAAAATTGAGCATGTTGTTGATGGACAAAATATATCCATTCAAGAAGTATATAAATCGGTAAGTTTCGTTGCCCCTTATATCGATTTGATAGAAGAATTGACCCTGAAAGAAGCTTTGGATTTCCACCAAAAATTCAAACCATTTCTTCATGGATTGGACACCACCCAAGCCTTGGAGATCATCAATTTACCAGAACGGGCAAAGTTTAAGGAAATTCGCCATTTTTCATCGGGAATGAAACAACGCCTTAAATTATCATTGGCTCTAATGTCGAACTCGTCTTTATTATTGTTGGATGAGCCAACCACCAATTTAGATGTGGAAGGAGTAAATTGGTATCACAATCTCATCTATGAATTCGGAAAAGAGAGAACCATAATAGTTGCCTCGAATGATGAAAGGGATTATACTTTTTGCCAACATTTTCTCGATATCACGAATTATAAAAAGAAATAACAATCACAACTAAATTTAATGGGATACAACTTTCTTGAAAGAGATTGTATGAAAAATAATTGCCTCGTCTATCCTTGGTTTGAGAATACCGATACTGAAAAAAGTCCTGAAATTGATTAGTATTTCCTAGAAATGGTCATAATTTCCTAAAATTCAGGAAATTGTACTTACCGATTGTAATACCTCCTACTATCCTATATATTACTCCAAAAATAATATTTATTCACGGCCTAAAAGTAATAGGACAAATAATATGAAGATGAAAAAGTATTACATGATTTTAATTATTTTGGTTCTATCTATCGAAACCAAAGCTCAGGGTTGTTTGGAAAATGGTGTTACGTTTTACACTCAAGTACAAATTGATCTTTTTTCAGTCAGTAACCAAAGTTGTACAGTAATTGAAGGCGATGTTACTATTAATGAAAGTACTCCGGGAGATATTACGAACCTGATAGGTTTGGCTCAACTAACCAAGATTGATGGTAATCTTAGGATTTCAGAAAATACCACACTAAACGATCTCTCCGGACTAAATAATTTATCAGAAATTCATGGTAACCTTATTATCAATGATAACCCAAGTTTAGTTAATTTGAACGGACTTGGGGGGTTGATCGCTATGAATGGTGATATAACAATAAGTCATAACGAAGGTTTAACTAGCCTTTACGGGTTTGAACACGATTTATTCGGGAATGATGGATTGACTGTTTCGGATAACCCGAACTTGACAAATTTTGTAGGATGGAAGGATACTGGACTTGGAGGTAAATTAAAAATATCTAATAACGAAAACCTTCAGAGCCTAATTGGATTGGAAATTCTAACAGGTATTTCCGGGACCCTTGAAATTAATAACAATCCGAGCTTGATAAATTTAGAGGCTCTTTTTAATCTGAAAAAAATAGGTGGCTCTCTTGTTGTAAGCAATAATGATCTGCTTTCAAGTCTTTTTGGATTAGAAAATATAGATCATACATCAATCTTAGGATTATCAATACACCATTGCTCCGGGTTATCTTATTGCCATATAGAAAGTATTTGCAACTATCTGTCTATTTATCCTTCCCTCTCACTACCAACAACGATTTCGGATAACAAAAGCGGTTGTGAAGACATTCCCGAAGTAGAAGAAGCTTGCGGAATTCCAGTGAATACAAATAATATAGAAGAATTAGAATGGAATATCTACCCTAATCCTGCATCTGATTATATTATCCTTCCTCATAGCCCAGATAGAATTTTTATTATCAATTCTATTGGTGAAAAAATAAAAGATATAAGCCTTGAGGGAAATAAAATAAATATTTCGAACTTGACAAGTGGCATATATTTCATTCGTTCAAGATTCGAAAATAAATGGGTTATTGAAAAAATATTAATCCGATAGATGTTAAGGGATAAGTTTCAAATTCTGTACATTTATTAATACTCTGTTCCTAAGTAAGTAGCGAGGCAAGAAAAGACGCAATCCGATCCCAACTCATAGCAGGCAGACAACTTCTTAAAATATCAACGATATTTTAAGAAGTTGTCTAATTTATTGCTTTAATGTTACAACTTTTCGCTTCAAAGAACTCGTTTAACTCAGGGAAGAATACCGCATTTTGTAATGACCCCATTTTTCAAATGACAAATTAAAGGGCTTCTAATGAATATTGCGTACCTTCGCATACCCAAAAAAGAAAAACTACAATTGAGATTCTAATCCAATAACAATTTAGGAAGTATGTTGCTGCGTTTTTTGATCATTAGTTGTATCGGTATTATTTCTTGGCAAGAAGCCTTTACCCAATCCATTGCTGTACTAAAGGATGAAGCCGATTTGTTTTTTTCCGTAGGAAGATACAATGATGCACTGAATAATTACCTGAAAGTACAAAAGGAAAAACCCAATAAATTAGACATCAAATATAAATTGGGTTTATGTTACATGGAATTGGGCAATATCCAGAACGCAGAGCAATATTTGCTTTTTGTGGCGAACCAGAAAGGCAGTGATATTGAATCTTGGTTCTATTTGGGAAGACTGAACCATCTGAAGGGGCAATTCCAAAAAGCCATTACCTACTATAAACGATACATCAAATTAGCGGATGTTGAGATAAGGAAAAGAAAAGAGGCGAAACATTATATCCGACAATGTGCTGCTGCTCGGGAAATCAAGTATTATGATGAACAAGCCATTGTCGAAAATTTGGGCGTCGTAATCAATGGCCCTTATGATGATTATGCTCCCATCATGAGCCCTGGGAGGGAGAATACGATTTATTTTTCTTCTATTCGCCAAGGAAATGCCGGAGGACTAAGGGATCAAGAAGGTTTGGAAGATGATTACCTCGGTACATATAATAGTGATATTTATTCATCTCAATTGGTAAATGGTGAATGGACGTCCATCCGCCCTTTCGACAATCTTATTAATTCTTCACGTCATGATGAAATTGTAGGATTTAGTGACGATGCAACAGTCCTATATTATTATAAAGGATATCACCCTATTCGGGATGGAGCCATATTTACAGATACCATCCGTGCTTCGGAAGAGGTGGTCTTTCCCAATGAATTCAAAAGTCCGGTTAAATTGAAACGAGGAGATCAAACACCTTTCTTTTTTAATGATTCCATCATTATTTTTTCTGCGAAGAGAGAAAAAGGATATGGAGGATTGGATTTATATGTGATTCAAAAATTAAATGGTGGATTTTGGACCCGTCCTCAGAATCTCGGGCCGGAAATTAATACCCCATATGATGAAAAATGCCCCTTTCTCACCAAAAATGGACGGACCCTCTTTTTTAGCTCCAATAGTAATAAAAGTATGGGCGGCTTCGATATTTTCAAAACTACATTTGTAGATCAAGCCCAAGAATGGTCGGAACCCCAAAATTTAGGAATGCCTGTGAATTCCCCTGGCGATGATCTTTCGTTCTCCGTGTCCCAAGATGGACTGAAAACCTACTTTACGTCTAACCGTATGGGAGGTTTGGGTGGCTTTGATATTTATGCTGGCTATTTCAAAACCGTCCAGTCCGGGCAGTTGAGTTTGTCCAATCCGGTCTCTTTTCATTTAGTAAAAGATGGAATGTCAACAGTAGCAACACCTATCCATTCAAATACAAATTCTACTTCGAGTCATTCAACATCGAGTTCCTCTTCGAGTGATCCTTCTGATATGGCGAAAGAAAAGGTGAAATTGAAACATATTTTCTACGAAGGAGATAATGTCATTACACCCGCCAATATTAACGAATTGAATAAAATTGCTGAATTGGCGGTGAAATATCCTCAAATGAAGGTAGAGGTGTCGGGGCATACCGACGATACCGATCCTGAAAAATTCCGATTGTATTTCTCGTATCTGAGAGCAGAAAAGGCAGCAAAATTCCTTCAACAAAATGGTATGTTGGAAGAGAATATTGTTATAAAAGGATATGGTTCGGTTTATCCCCTGGCGAAAAATAAAAGTCTGGATGGTAGTCCGAGCAAAATGGGTAAAAAACTCAATAAAAGAATCGAATTCCGCTTCTTGAATTTGGAAAGTGTCCCTGTCGATTTGGTGATTGAAAAACCGGATGTGAATGATAGGATCAAGGAATATAAACGTTCGTTTTATGAAAGTTCTCTAAAAGGATTATCCTATAAGGTACAGGTGGCCGCCATGAAAAATATGTACGATAGCAATATCATCGTAAAATATAATGATCCCATGGTAGAAAAAGATCCCAAGAAAAATATTTTGAGATATACCGTCGGGCTTTTCAGAACCTATTCGTCGGCTCAACGCCTAAGGGATGAATTGCGTAAGGCAGGGGTGACCCGTGCTTACATCGTTCCATTTATAGATGGTGTGAGAATGGATGTTACCCAAGCAGAAGTGCATGCTGAGAAGTATTATGATTTGAGGAATTACATCATCGGTAACTAGGATTAGTATTATTCTGGAGGATGTTTTTCCCTCCATTGCCCGACTAAAACGGACAGATGCCCAAAAATGGAATCGATGGGATAATTCTCTTCACTGATGAGGTGGATATCTCCACCATATTCTTCCACAAGAATAACTCTTGCCGTATCAATGGAAATGAATTCGCCTCCCCGCTGTACCGGATATTTCGAATGTTCCTTAAATTCTTCTAGTTTGATGGTTCTGATTTTATCAAAAGTGAGGGTTCCTCTCGGTGTAGTGAGTCCATTTTCGTATAATTGCACCGTATTGAGGCGATTGATGGTGAGATAGGAAAAAATTCCGGTTCCCAATGCTATGATTCCCATAAAACCAGAAAATAAAAGAAGCAATTTCTTGTTGGTTTTCATGGCATACATGAAACCTAAAATACAAAGGAGAACTACGATGGCTCCGCCGATATAATACAAAGACAACTCGGAGGTGTTGGGTTCGAAAGAAAATAAAGCCTCATTCATTATTTATAGTTTGTTAGGAAATACAAAAATGGATTAACGAACGTTATCGGATTATGCGGACAAAGATACTCATATTCATCATACAACTTTTCTTTTTCCAATTGTCGGCTCAAGATGACAATTTAGGTTCTGCCTCGGATAGTCCAGAAGTGATCGATTCACTCAAGAATCAAATGGTCGAAAACATGAAAAAAAAGAGAAAAGGAAAAAAATTACTACCTGATTCTTTGATGGTATCCCAACCCAAAATCCCTTTCAAGCAAAAAATGAAAAATTTTGGACAGGAAATGAAAACCTGGCCCAAAAAAATCATTCATATCTTTGATGATGAACATCCCAAACCCAAAAAAGCATTGATCATGTCGTTCATACTTCCAGGATCGGGACAGGTTTATAATAAAAAAGATTGGAAATTACCCATTGTGTATGGTGGCTTGGGCGGCTTGAGTTATTTGGTGTCCTACAATACTCAAAATTATAGGCGATTCCGAACCGCTTATATTTCCCGTTTGGATGATGATCCCGATACCATCGAAGAAATCGCAACCCAAAATTTAAGTGATGATGTGTTGAAAAATGTAAGGGATTTCCACAGAAAAAAAGTGGAGCGATCCTATTTGGGTCTATTTGGATTTTACTTGATTGTAGGAATAGATGCTTTTGTTGATGCCCATCTTGCAGATTTTACCATTGATGAGGATTTATTGTTAGGGGCTAAATTGCGGCCCAGTGTCAACCCACAATATGGTGTTCAGTTTCCCGTAACGGGTTTGGGATTGAGTTGGGATTTATCGAAGAAACGAACCAAGGATCACAAAGATTTTAAATCTTTATCCGAATTTGAAGTTAGACCGTGAAAAAAGAAAATCATAGATGAAAATTATTGTCGTTACCGGAGGAACTAAAGGAATTGGAAGAGCCATCGCAGAGATCTTCGCCAAAAGCGGGGATTGTAAAATATTCATATGTTCTCGAAATGAAGGCGATTTGGCGAATGCGAAAAAAGAATTGGAAAACTTACATCCCAGTACCGAAGTATTGACCCAAGTAACGGATGTGAGTAGCAAAGAGGACGTTCTAGCTTTCGCCGATTTTATCCATCAAAATGGAAATATTGTAGATGTATTGGTGAATAATGCCGGGGTTTTCATTCCAGGAGAAATCAGTAATGAAGAAGAAGGCATCCTCGAATTAATGATCAATACCAACTTGTATTCTGCCTATCATCTCACCCGTGCATTGCTTCCTAAAATGAAGGAACGCAAATCGGGGCATATTTTCAATATTTGCTCGATAGCCAGTAAAATTGCTTACCCGAATGGTGGTTCCTATTCGATTTCCAAATTTGCTTTGTTGGGCTTTTCCAAAGTATTAAGGGAAGAAATGAAAGCCTATAACATTCGGGTATCATCCGTTCTGCCGGGTGCGACTTGGTCCAATTCTTGGAAAGGGGCAGAACTGCCCGAATCGAGATTGATGAAAGCCAACGACATTGCCATCATGGTGAAAGCAGCCTATGATTTGAGCGATTCGGCAGTGATGGAAGACATCATACTACGACCCCAATTGGGCGATTTGTAAACTCCAATTGGTATAACACTATTCTCCTTGGATGAATTCCAACCATTCTTCTGTATTCGGATTGGTTTCTGAAAAATCCATTAATTTCTTTTGTTGAATATCCATCATCTTATCGACAATAGAATCTAGATTCGTATCCTTTTCTGATGGTTGGGACACAGCTGCCGATTTCGGTGTAGCTCCTTTCAGTTGTTTCAGCTTCTTATAAAATCCATAGGTAGTATTCATGAACTTGAAATAGCTTTTTGCATCTTCAATCGGGCTTTCTCTTTCGATTTTTTGATTTAACTCATCCAGAAATTTCTTTTCATCATTTGTAATTTTCTTACTCTGATTCTTAAAGTCAATGAATTGATGGAGCCATTCTTCTGCCTTCGCTTCTCGGGCATTTTCTTCTAATTGTGCTTTTTTCTTTTCTTCTTTAAAGGTTTGCCAATCTTTGGTAGAACGAGGATTGTTGGTGATGGTGATTTCTTCAGTAGTTTTTGTTGCTTTGATGCCCATTTGGTTCATCAGGAAAAAAATACCTCCGACTGCTAAGAAGATAAGTAAGAATTTAATGCCTTTGCCCATGCCTTTCTTTTCACGAGAAGAGGGCGGTGGCGTGTTGGCGTGATGTTTTTTTGACATACGTAGAATCTTTGTTACAAGAGAATTGTCGTCAAATATAATACCGTTTTTTCTTATAGAAAGTTTAAGGTAGAAGAAGGATTCCTATTCTAATAAGCAAGGGCGATATACGAAAAGATAAGTACGGATATGACAAACCCACCCAAAAAGACATGGTAGGAGATACGGAGCAATTTGTATTTTTTGTCGAGTGCTTTTCCCAAAAAATATAGGTCCCGACTCATATTTCCATACAACAATTCGTCATTACGGAGCATGGCATCCATCGCTTCTTCGAATTCTTCGAGCTGCATGTGCGAGAAATTACCAAAAAAGGCAATGTTCTTTCTTGATTTCACGGCATCCGTTACATTTTTATTTACTTTGGTCACTCTAGGACTTGCTGCAGCAACAGAAAAAATCAAGGAAACCAAAGCCGTCAAAACGAAAATGGTAATGGGCATGACCGTTTGCGGTTTTTCAAAAATCAACCGGCCATAGGTAACGACAGACAAGACGACAGAAATCAGAATGGCATTGATGCCAGTCATCATATTGGCCTTATTATCCGCTATTGCGGATAAATTGATATGATTCCGATAAACCGAACGGAAAAATGTCTGGGCACCCCGCATCGGATATTTGGGTTCTAAGCCCTGGAATTTCCGGAACAAATTATCTTCGGTTCCTTTTTTGTTTTTCTTTTTTAGTAGGATGCTATCCGTTCGTTTTTTCTGGTCGATAATATTTTGGTTCAGGATAGGCGAAAAAACCATCTGGCCATAAGGGGTATAAAACCTAGACTGGAGCAATGAATCCAGATGATTTTGCTCCCATTCTTCTTGAGTATATTTTTTATCGGAAACCAATTCTTCTTCGAGCCGCTTTAGAGGAGCCAATCTAAAATTATTGGAAGTGGCCCAATAGGCTAGGGATGCATCATGTAACAGTTGCGATTCTACCGTTTCATTGGGAGTATCTGCCCGGAAGGATTCGATACAAGCCATAACACGTTTTACGCCTTCCTCGCTGAAGTTTTTTTCCCTAAGGAAACGAGCCGCCATATTTTTACCGATGGTAATCGGATTATCAAATTGGCGAAGCAAACCGGCAGCATAAAACCAAGCAGAAATTTTTGCAATTTGTGTCTCTGCCGAGTTTTGGTTAAACCCAGAATAATGACCAATATCTTGGATTAGATTACAGACCTCCGCAGCCCGGCGATAATCATGGAATAAGAGTTTGGTATTTCCATTATCATTGAAAATATCAAGGATATATTCTTCAACTTGTTTTATGATATGTGGCAACTGTGTTGTCATAATACATATGAACTACAAATTTAATTCCATTTCCCTCCTGTAGTCCATGTTTTAGTATTCTGAAGGAGATTTATATTCTGTTTAATGTGTACTTATTACGTAAATGTAATAAATAAATACGAAAATTACTGAATTTCGCTTCTATAAGTCAAGATGTAATTTTTTAGGCTTTCCAATTTTTTATCAGTTAATAACAATAAAATGAGGGGGTCTTTTTTGGAAACAATTTCATAAAGGATAAAGCTATCTATTTGTCTTTTCGTACTAATTTTGGATAGTAATTCGAATAAGGGAAACTGTTCTTTTTTGTCTTCTGATTCCAAGCCCTCGTAGGTAATTAGAGCATTCATTACGGCTTCTTTTTCTTGGATGATTTCTGGATCTTGAATAGAAATTTTACTCATTTTTTCTCGATACCCCGGTTCATAAATCCATAAAGATTTTACGGCTCCATAAGCCGCCCAAACAGAATGTCCGAAATCAATATTAATATTTTTATTGCCCTTGTTTTGTGTCACTTCAAAAATGGGTTGGAAAGAAATAGTCGAATATTTTTTTCCATTTTTTTCATACATCCGAATGAGTGTATCCAAAATGAAAGGATTATTCCGATTAAATATATGAGCCAATGTGATTTTATCCAAAGCTTTTTCTTTTTCGGAAAGCCCCATATGGCACATGGCAGAATAAAGAAGAGCATCCGAGTCAATGGAATTAAATTCCAAGGTTTTATCGAACCAATATAAGGCGGAAGAATAATCTTTTTCCAATAAATAAGAACGACCCATTTTATTGAGGAGGTCAGAATTTGAAGGTTCGATAATCAAAGCTTTTTCTAAATGTTTCCTCGCTTTATCTCCTCGTTGTTTTCCTAATTCTTTATCCGCTTTTTTTAATTTTTTACTAATTCTTTTATCCCAATTTTTTATTTCTTTTTCCTCCAATCTGATTTCTGTTGCTGTAGCAATACGAATCAAATTCTCGGATTTTTGTCCGATGTTTTTATAAATAGGAGAGGGAACCTCCCTTTCGAGAGTATCGAAAACATAAGTCAATTCAGACTCTTCCATTAATCGAACGATCTCCGCAGGATCATGTAACCTTTGTCCGAATGAATGGAAAACAACAAATAAAAAACAAATTGGGAGGTAGTATTTCATAATATTTATTTTTGATGTTGTTTGGGGCTTGAGAGCATGTTTAAAATTGGCTTTTGGAGATAGAAACAGTAATTATTTTAATTAGATAAGGCACAAAAAACGGAGTTTAGCCTTAGCTAAATGAGTATTTTTGAAACGAAGTATAATCAAAATAAGTGCGTTTTTAGCCCAAAGTGTTAAATTTAAACATGCTCTGAATTATATAATTCTTTTTACGCAAGTTTCTGGTTTCAGTTGCCCACTAAAATGTTCAAGAATGTTAATGCCCGGTTTTTTGCCGATTTCCAGACTGCCTAATTCATTTTCAAAACCCAAGGCTTTGGCTCCGTTTAGGGTTGCCCATTCCAATAATGTCTCGAAAGGAACATACGATTGGAACCGACTAATGGTTTTCATTTCATCCAAAATAGATAATTGCCAATTTGAGGTAAGACTGTCTGTACCGAGCGTTACCCTGGCATTCTGATTTAAAAAAGCTTGGTAATTCGGAAGCCTATTTTCAATATATAAATTGGCATTCGGGCAAGAAGCCCAGAACGTATTAGGACTCCATTTTTGTGCTGTTTGTATATCATCTTCTGTACTTAGCGTATTATGGACAAATAAGGTTCGATTGTTCGGAT
Source organism: Saprospiraceae bacterium (assembly GCA_020629255.1). Lineage (GTDB taxonomy): Bacteria > Bacteroidota > Bacteroidia > Chitinophagales > Saprospiraceae > JAHDCE01. Next base: position 16,282 of record JAHDDR010000012.1, read on the forward strand.
GTAAATATTCTAACGCATAGTGTATGGATTTCTGGCCCGTTGCCGAAAAATCATCCAAAGAAAGACCAAAACTTTCGTACCAATTTTTGAAACCTCCGGTTTTTTCTAAAAATAATTGATTCTCCGGCGGCGTTTCCTGATTGTGTATACTGATGGTTCTTCCTTCTACAGAAGTTTGTTCCTTTATTTTTTTAAATAATTTTCTAGAAACACTGTAGGGAGCATGTGGAACAATTTCTTTTTGGCTCCCCTCATTTAATTTCAAATGATTGAAGACCTCGTAATATTTTTCAAAAGTGGAATCTGCATCTTTTTCTTGAAATAAATCGAACATTTCTACGAATGTGTAGAATGTTAAATCACTTTTTTCTTTTGTGGGAAAAGTATCAACTGTATTAGAAATATCGCCGACGGCAACAATGCCATTTTTCAGCATTTCTTGCTCGGCGTTTTGGATAGCTTCTTGTATTTCTTCCGGAGCCACTTCCCTTTGTGTCACTACACTCGTGATGAAGGGAATCAAGCCCGTTCCCGTATTCACTTTTCCCTTCATGTGCGACAGTTCCAAGTGGCAATGTGTATTGATAAAACCGGGAATCATTGCTCCTTCAAAATGCTTTACACTGCTAGGATCTTGATTTTCCTTTGCATCGAAACCTAAAATCCGACCATCATCATCTAAAATGATAACGCCATTTTTAATGGGTTCATGAGAAACCGGATATATGATATCAGCACTGTATTTCTTCATTTCTGATTTTTAGACGTAATAAATATATTAAGTTGCAAATAACTTGAGTTCATAGCCAATAGTTGGATAGACCATAGAATAATTATGTTGAAGAAACTAACTCTATCGACTATTTGCTATCTAGCTATGGACGTTGCGAATTTATTCGCAGCTTAGATTATATAGGAACAAATCCTACCTTTGCAAGAGTTCAAATATAGCATCTTTAGCATTGGGAAGTACTTCAACATATCATATTGCTTATATTTCTTTGGGTAGTAATTTTGGAGATTCAAAAAAAGAATTGGAAAAAGCCATAGAACTTATGGCAGAACATGTAGGGAAAATCATTCAAGTATCCGATATTTACCGCACCAAAGCTTGGGGGCTTCAAAATCAAGCCGATTTTTTGAATCAGGTAGTTGGTTTGGAGACAGATTTATATCCTCATGATTTGCTTAAAAAAATATTAGGAATCGAATCCGAAATGGGGCGGGAAAGAAAGGTAAAATGGGGACAAAGGAACATTGATTTGGATATTTTATTGTATGATGATTATGTGATAGATACCCAATCATTAGTAATTCCGCATCCGAGGATGCACGAACGGAATTTTGTATTGTACCCTCTATTCGATTTGAACCCGTTTTTGGTCCATCCGATTTTTCGGCAAACCATTCGAGAGTTGAAAGCTTGGTGCCAAGATGAATTGGATGTTCATAAATTAAAATCAAAGTAGAAGAAAATCAAACGATTGAAAGAAGAAATTCCATACCGGTTTGTTGCTGTGGAGGGCAATATAGGAGCAGGAAAAACAACGCTTTGCAAAATGTTGAGTGAGGATTGGGGGACTCGGTTGGTCTTGGAACAATTTTCGGATAATCCTTTTTTGCCTCATTTTTATCAAGATGCAGAACGGCATGCATTTACGGTGGAGTTGTTTTTTATGACGGAACGCCACAAGCAATTGCAAGAGGCGTTCAATCATCAAGACTTGTTCAATCCATTAACCATTGCGGATTATTTCTTCATCAAAACCTTGTTGTTTGCTGGGCAGAATCTCAAAAAAGACGAATTGAATTTATTTCGCCGTTTATTCAATGTCTTGAACTCTACGTTTCCAAAACCTGATTTACTAGTATACTTACATCGCCCAGTTGAAGTGTTACTTCAAAATATAGCAAAAAGGGGAAGACCCTACGAACAAGACATTTCGCACGATTATCTGAAAACTATCCAAGATGCATACTTGGATTATTTCAAAATGGAAAAAGATGTGCCGATCATCATTTTGGATGTAGGAGACAAAGATTTCACGATGGATGCTGGAGTATATGATGAAATCAAATCCAAGATTTCTTCCCATCATTCCAAAGGAATGGAATTGTTGGAATTAGATTAGGGATGAGGAAATCGGGCTATTAAAAGGAAATACAACGCAGAGAAAACCAAAATTTATAGCAAGATGCGTAGATTGTTTTTTACGAACTCCCTTAACTTCCTCGCGTATATTTCTTAATGAGTTCCTGATGTTCCGGATACAAATGTAAGAGCTCGGCTCTTTCCCCGTGTTGATAATCTTCATAATCAAACCCCGGAGACATGCTTGTTCCCATTAAGGCATAGGAACCACCTTCTTTGAGCCGGCAACCTTGCCAAACACCTCCTTTTACGCAGAATTGAGGAATTTCTCCCCTTATGATGTCAGAACCTAAGGTAACCATGCTCCCTTTTCCACCTTCGGTAAGATGAAACATTTCGACAGCACCGCCCTTATAAAAATGGAAGATTTCGTCACCGGGCAATCGATGCAAAGCCGAAAAAGTTTCGGTTGTGATAAGGTAGTATATGGTGGAATAAAGTTTTCTTTCCTTATCTGTTCGAGTCAGAATCTGTTCTTTCGATTGATACATTTCTTTAAAATACCCTCCTTCTATGGGTAAAGGCTCTAAACCAAGGGCCTTGATGATTTGTTTTGCTTCATTATTTATGTTCATTCTACTTATTTCTTTACATCTTTATTATATTGCAATCCACAACCAATCTTTAAAAAAATGAATAAAAGAAAGTTTTTGAAAGTTTCCGCCATTACGGTAACAGGAATGGCTATTAATCCATTTTTTGGATGCAATACAGCCCAAACAGAACAAAAGGAAACACAACCACTCGCGGATGAACCTCAAAAACAATCCCGTACCGGTACCAGAACGGAAGACTTCAAACTTCCGGAATTAACATACCCCGTAGAAGCCTTAGAACCTAATATTGATAAAATGACCATGGAAATCCACCATGGAAAACACCATGCGGGTTATGTTCGCAAACTGAATAAGTTTGTGGCTGATACTCCATTCAAAGATATGCCTTTGTTAGATATTATGGCTAATGTCACAAAAGGAGATATTGGTGTACGGAACAATGGAGGTGGGCATTATAATCACAGTTTATTTTGGAATGTCATTGCTCCGAATACAGGAGGCGAACCAGAAGGAGAATTGCTTGAAGGTTTAAAAACAGCTTTTGGGACATTTGAAGATTTCAAAAATAAATTTTCTACTTCTGCCAAGATGCGGTTCGGTTCAGGATGGGCATGGCTCTCTGTCGATGATGCCGGAAAACTATTTGTAAGTTCTACGCCCAATCAGGATAATCCTCTTATGAAAAATATCGTCGAACAAAAAGGAACGCCTATTTTAGGGATAGATGTTTGGGAGCATGCTTACTATTTGAATTATCAGAATAGGAGAGGGGATTACATTTCAAATTTCTTTAATATCATTGATTGGAATAAAGTTTCAGCGAATTATAAAGCAGCTAAAGGCTAAATGAATAAAATGTCTTTTTGAAGATAATTGTCGAAATATAAAAAGATATATGCTTGATTTTTGAAATAATAATTTGTATTTTGCATAAGTATTCAAGTATATCTTTTGAATACAATTTGTCATAGGGTGTTCAAATTATTGGAGCAGTTGGAGTTTATCTAACTGCTTCTTTTGTATATCATCAGCCCTTTTTCCTTAATAATGCTGTTTGTTTTCCCTTAATAGGATAGCTTTCTACTTTTGGAATACTATCGATTCCTCCTGTGATGTGGATTGGAGAACTGTCGCCTTGTAGTATTTCAAAAAAGATTCCTTCATTCGATTTTTGATATGTAGCAGATAAAACGGCTTTTCCAACAGAAAATCTGGTAGAAAGTTGGTTGCCTAGCAAATAAGCATCCAGAACAATCGAATTTTGTTCATCTATGGCATAAATGCCATTTTCAGGTTCTTTGATAATTAGGCGATAATCTCTGAGGCCCTTTATTTTGTTTTCCCCATATATCAGTTGCCAGATATAAATACTATCCTTTTCGGTAGGTTGGATAACCAGTCCCATAGGTACTTCCTTGTTGGGTTTTCCCAAGGATTCTATGAGCAATGTTCCGGTATATTCTCCCACCCAATCTTTAGGGAATTGATAGCTCTTTTTTGCTCCTGATTGAGGGCTTTGCACTTTCTTAGTTTGGCAACTAAAAAAGATAAGGACAGAAATTGTCAAAAAACACCACCGCATGGCATGATATTTATATGATGAATAATATTAATATTGTAAGCAAAATTAGGATTTATGAACAAATTAGTGCTATTGACCCTCACAATGTTCTTTTGTGGTAATCTTTTATCCCAAACCACAACAGATGCTTATTTCCAGCAAGAAGTAAACTACGACATGGATGTCCGTTTGGATGATGAGCAACATCGATTGGATGGAACCGTAGACATGGAATACACCAATCATTCTCCTGATGAACTATCCGAAATTTTTCTACATCTTTGGCCCAATGCTTACAAAAATAGGAATACATCTTTAGGGCAGCAGTTGTTGGAGAACGGCGATAAGGATTTCTATTTTGCCAAAAGGGATGCTCTAGGGAAATTCATGGAATTGGATATCCGGATAAACGGAAAAGTGGTAGAATGGGATTATTGGGAAAAAATGCCAGATGTAGCTCAAATCATTCTTTCAAAACCACTCAAATCCGGAGAAAAATTAGAGATAAATACATCTTTTCTTCTAAAAATACCTGAATCTTTTTCTCGTTTAGGGCATGTCGAGCAATCCTACCAAATGACCCAATGGTATCCTAAACCTGCCGTATATGATCACAAAGGTTGGCACCCGATGCCCTACTTGGATCAAGGAGAGTTTTATTCTGAGTTCGGTAATTTTGATGTGAAAATAACCTTGCCCTCTAATTATGTAGTAGGAGCAACAGGAGTATTGCAAAACGAAGAGGAAATTGCTTTTTTGAATGAAAAAGTCGAGGCAACCCAAAAAATCATTAAATCAAATGGTTTTGAACATGTTGACAATGATTCCTTTCCGCCTTCAAGCGGAACATCAAAAACCATCAGATACTTAGCAGAGAATGTTCATGATTTTGCCTGGTTTGCGGATAAAAGGTTTCATGTGGATAAGAGCGAAGTAACATTGGCTTCCGGAAAAACGGTAGACACTTATGTCATGTTTACGGGGCAGCAATCAGATAAATGGGCAAAGGCAATAGAGTATGTGAATCGCTCGGTTAAATTTTATTCTGCTGAAGTGGGAGAATATCCTTACCCTCAGGCCACTGCCGTGCAGAGTGCCTTGAGTGCCGGAGCCGGAATGGAATATCCGATGATTACAGTAATAGGATTATCCGGTTCGGATAAGAGTTTGGATGAAGTCATTACCCATGAAGTCGGGCACAATTGGTTCTATGGTATTCTAGCTTCCAACGAGAGGGAATTTGCTTGGATGGATGAAGGCTTCAACTCATTTTATGAGCAGAAATATATGTCCAAGTATTATAAGAAAAAGGAATCTTATTTGGGCTATGATAAAGTTTCAGGCGTAAGCCCGGGCGAAGCCAACCAACTCAGTTTTTATATTCCGATGAGAAGGCATGATGACCAACCCATCAATACACCTTCCCAAGATTTGACTTTGATGAATTATTGGATGACCGCTTATGATAAACCCGCATATTTGCTTCATTATCTAGAAAGTTATCTGGGAGCAGAAGCCTTTGATGAAATGATGCAAACCTATTTTGAACGATGGAAATTTAAGCACCCTTATCCAGAAGATGTGAGAAAGGTGTTCGAAGAAGTCTCCGGCAAAGATTTGTCCTGGTGGTTCGATGGCTTAATCAATACCACCGACCATTTGGATTACAAAGCTGAAAAAATAAACCGAAAAGATGGTTCTTATGAACTAACCATCACTAACAAGGGGGAAATTATAGCCCCATTTCCGGTTCAGGTGCAGAAAGATGGAGAATATATTGAAACTGTTTGGGTAGAAGGTTTCGAAGGAGAAAAAAATATCAATATTCCAGTATCGGAAGCGGATAAGTTTGTTATCGATGCCAATAAAAAAATGCCTGATTTCAATCGCCGGAACAATACCATTACCAGCAAGGGAGGAAAAATGGAACCTTTCAAATTTAAATTTTTGGGCGGGGTTGAGAATCCAGATAGAACTACCATTTATTGGACACCCATCGTGGGGCTGAACAAATACAATGGTTTTATGGCAGGACTGTCTATGTACAATACGTTAATTCCTTCGAAATCTTTCGAATGGTCGGTGGCTCCCATGTTCGGTTTTCGATCAAAAGATGTAACCGGTTTAGCGAATCTCACTTATCATTTGTATCCGGAAAGTTTACAGCGAGTGAGTTTAGGATTGGGTTACAAAGGATTCAGTTATTTTGAAAATTCTTTCTATAAGGATGAATTCGGAGCTTCTGCCGATTTAGATTACCACAGAATCAATCCTAAAATAGAAATAGAATTCAAAAATAAAAGAGCTAGGAGTAAATATAAGCAAACCTTGACTATAGAAGGCAGGATCATTGCTCAACAGCAAATAGGAACCTTAGCTATCGTTGAACCGGATACAGCCTTATCGTATTCGGGGCATGAAGTAGAATGGCGTGTCATTCCTAAATTATCGTATGAACTTAAAAAAGAAACTAAAATTAATCCTTTTTCAATTCGAGCGGCATTAGAACAAGAATCCTATGATACCGGAACAAAGGCCAATTATTTGAAATTTTCAGCAGAAGCCAAAGTTCAAGTTAATTATTCGGCTCATTCTGCTATAAAAATCAGAATTTTTGGAGGAGGGTTTTTAATGAATTCGAAAAAAGAATTGTTGTCGGCACAAAGAGGTGCATTTTCATTGCTAGGAACAGGAAATGCCGATTGGACATTTGATAATTATTATTTTGGAAGAAATGAAATGAGTGGTATGTTTTCCCAACAAGTGAATGATTCACAAGGAGGTGGATTCAAGGTGCCATTATCAGAAGATTCGAGTAGTTCTTTTGGAATGAGCAATGTGGGGGTGATGGCATTAAACGTAAAAATAGATCCTCCTTTTAAAATGCCAAATATGTTCAAAATCAGGCTTTACGCAGATATTGGTTTCGCCTTGGACAAAAGTGAAGGAGGTAGTACAACGACTTTATTCAATAGTGGTCTAGCCATAAGCGTATTCCAAGATATTTTTGAAATCTATTTGCCTTTTTATTTCAAAGGAGGAGAGAATGTTGATCCTACTACAGGTATTGGAGCTTCTAAGAATTTAGCAACTCATTACTTGTCCAAAGGGAACTACGGTTCTCGGATCACATTTAAACTACACCTTAATCGTTTGAATCCGTTTAAATACGCTTATAATTTTGATTTGTAATAGCTGAATATTAGAAGTCGTTTAAATTATCATACATTTGCAGCCATCGAAATCAAATAGAACCAAAACATCATGAGCAATTTGAAAATAGGGATTATTAGAGAAGGAAAAGTACCACCGGATTCAAGAGTGCCCTTGATTCCTTCCCAGTGTAAATCCATGATAGAAAAATACCCGGTAGAGGTGTCGGTTGCTCCTTCGCCCGGTCGTTGTTATAAGGATGAGGAATACTCCTCTTCAGGAATCCTTCTGCAAGAAAATTTGACCGATTGTGATGTTCTAATGGGGGTGAAAGAGGTTCCTGTTGACCTGCTTATCCCGAATAAAACCTATTTTTTCTTTTCCCATACGATTAAGAAGCAATCTTACAATCAGAAATTATTGAAGGCATGTGTCGAAAAGAATATCCGACTCGTAGATTATGAAGTCTTAACGGATGAAAACCGGAAACGATTAATCGCCTTCGGTGTATTTGCCGGAATGGTGGGGGCTCATAATGGTTTGATGACCTATGGCCAGAGGTCAAAAGAATTCCATCTACCTCGTATGAATTCCTTTTTCGATTATCAATCAGCAGTAGATGAATACCAAAAAATAAAATGGCCTTCAGGACTGAAAATTGTTCTTACCGGAACGGGCAGGGTAGGCACCGGAGCGAAAAATGTATTGTTGGATATGAATATCCGAGAAGTAAGTCCTAAAGAATTTTTAGAACAAACCTGCAATGAAGCCGTTTTCACCCAATTGGAATGCAAAGATTATGTAGCTCGGAAATCGGATGGCGGTTTTGTGAAAAAAGAATTTTATACCCAACCCGATTTATACGAAAGTATTTTCAAGCCATATACTCAGGTAGCAGATATCATGATTAATGGGATTTATTGGGACAGCAATTCTCCGGCTTTCTTTTCTTTGGAAGATATGACAGCCGATGATTTTAAGATCAAAACCATTGCGGATGTCACTTGTGATATTGCTCCGAGTTCATCCATTCCGTCAACCATATTTGCTTCAACGATTGCAGATCCGATTTTCGGTTTCAATCCTAAAACCGGCAAGGAAGAAGACCCCCATCAAGAACACGTTGTGGACATGATGACCATAGACAATTTACCCAACGAATTGCCCCGTGATGCATCAAAAGCATTCGGCGAACAATTCATGAATCATATCCTAGAAGAATTATTGGATGCGGATAGTTCTGTTATACAAAGAGGAACAATTTGCGAAAATGGAGATCTGACATCCCACTTCGAATATCTTAGGGATTATTTGGAAGGAAAAGACTAAAAAATCATGTACATATACCCAACGTTGGATTTGATTTATCCGCTACAAAAGTTAAGGATACACTAAACTCCTTTCCCCATCGTGAAATAATCTCTAAGAATCAGTCGATTTGCTAAGTGTATTGCTTCTTCTTATCCGCTCAAACCTTATATTTGTAATAGGAGTTTTATGATGGAATTTTGAGAGAAGAAATTCCTAGTGATTTGGGAATGAAATTTAGGAGCTATTCCAGAAAAAGAGGAAATACAAGAGAACGAAAATGTTGAGAAAAATGTCTCAAAGAGGAAAAAACCACTTTGGGAAAAAATAGGTCGTTTCCTGTTCGGTCTGATGGTATTCCTATTGCTCCTTTTTATGGTTTTTTGGTTGGCGATTCAGGTAGAGTCGGTACAAAATAAATTGGTGGATGTTGTCACCAAAAGATTATCCAAAGAATGGAATACGACCGTCGATGTCAAGCATGTCAGTTTTTCCCTTTTTAGTAGCGTGGTATTGGATTCTGTTCTTATAGAAGATACCCGAGGAGATACCTTGTTGTTCAGTCAAAGGTTGGATGCCAAATTCCGTTCGGGATTCATGGGGATTATCCGACAGGATTTGGATATCGAATCCATCGACTTATACGATACACGTTTCCATCATTATAAGGATACCTCTCTAATGGAAACTAATATGGGATTCATTTTGGATTATTTTTCAAAAGAGCCGTCACCCAACGATACCCTCCCAAAAGAGAAAGCTCCTTTTTTGATGAATGTGGATCGCTTCAGTTTCCATAAATTATTAGTCGAAAAAATAGATAAGACCAAAGGAGAGTTTATAGAAGTTTTCGTAACCGATGGTAAAATAGAAGGATTGGATTTCGACTCTGACAATAACCAACTCAAAACAAAAGGGATATTTTTAGAGGACTTCCATTTCCATTTTGATAAGAAAGAGAAAATAAGGAAAGATGATATAACGGACAGTACAAGTACAGATGATAATAATAATATCGAAAAAGATACTTCCTATATTCCATTTACAGCATTAGCCGATAAAATATTGGCATCCAAAGGGCATTTTCATTTTGTGGATCACACCAGAGAATTCCAACGAACCAAATACGAAAATACAATGGATTTTACGGACTTGGATGTCCAATCCATTAATGCGGAAATAGATAGTTTTTGGTTCAGGGAAGATTTATGGTTCAAGGGAGAATTGAAACATATTTCTGCAAAAGAGAAAAATTGTGGTTTTGTCCTGAAAAAAAGTAGTGCCAAAGAAGTGGAGGTTTCTAGAAAGGGTTTGCATTTATATGGCATGGAATTAAATACACCCTATTCTCAAATAGGGGATACCCTCGAAATGAAATACCGCAAAAAAGGATATTATGCTTTTGAAGATGATTTTGTAAATGAAGTTTATTTAACAGGTAAGTTCAACAAAGGATCTAGAATAGCCCTTCGGGATATTTTTACCTTCGCTCCAGAATTGCAGTCCAATAAATTTTTCAATAAAAATAAAGATGAAGTAATTGAAGCGGAAGGGGTTGTGAAAGGGAAAATCAATAGTTTGAAAACGAAAGGATTTACCTTGAAAGTGGGACGGGATTTGATTATTCGGGGAGATTTTAATTCTAGGAATATTGCTGTAAGAGGAGAGGAATTCATGAACTTGGAATTAACGGAATTAAAAACGAGTATTCCAACATTAAGAGCCTTGATTCCGGGTTTTAATCCTCCTTCTCAATTCGATAAATTAGGGGTCTTGGATTTCCAAGGAAAATACTATGGTTTCTTTACCGATTTTACCGCCATCGGTTCCTTGAATACGGCACTCGGAAAAGTCGAGTCGGATATTAATTTAAAAGGAGATAAAAATAATGCGAATTATTCGGGTTCTCTTTCTTTAATCGATTTCGATTTGAGTGGTTGGTCTGGTAATACCGATTTGGGCTTGGTGAATTTCTCTGCCAAAGTCAATAATGCTTCTGGTTTAACACTGGATGAAATCAATGCGGATCTAGATGCGGAAATTCGTTCCCTTACCTTCAAAAATTATAAATACCAATTTTTGAATATCGGAGGGAAATTCGATAAAAAACGGTTTGAAGGAAATCTGGACATCAAGGATAATAATATTGATTTGGAATTTTCGGGACTGGTAGATTTCAATGAAAAAATACCCACTTTTAATTTTGAAGCAGATGTGCATAAATTATTATTCCACCCATTAAACCTATCCAAAAAACAAATGGAATTAAAAGGTAAATTGGATTTTGATTTCAAAGGATTGAATGCAGACGAATTAGATGGGACCGCATCTGCTAAAAATGTAGAATTTACCATCGATTCTATTTTGCTGGAATTAGACAGTATTTATGCTTATTCTTTTTTAGAAAATGAAACCACAAAAAAAGTAGGGGTAGAATCGGATGTATTAAAAGGTGAACTTTTGGGTACATTCCAAATTACAGAATTGGGTGATGCCATTCTTGGGTATTTCAATCGTAATTTTCCGGGGTTTGCCAACCGGTTAAAAGTACCAAAGCCCAAAAAAGAATTTACCAGTGATAAATATTTTACCTTCGATTTTACCATTCCGAATTCTAAAAATTTCACCCAATTAATTTCGCCCAAACTGGATACCATATTCAATGCGTCTATAGAAGGTTATTTTAATAATGTGATAGATACTTTGTTTTTAGATTTCGCTTTTGAAAAAGGAACTTTTAATGATATTGAATTCAAAGATGGAATTACAACGGCGGTATTTAAAAAAGATGAAGGGACATTTGATGTAGGAGCGTATCACACCATTGTCCGAGATTCTTTACACCTTCCCCCCTTGGCTTTATATAATGATTTTTATCGGGATACATTCGATTTCGAATTTAATGCGAACGATTTTACAAATTTTTTAGACGACATCAATTTGGTCGGATCGCTCACCCTAGAAGAACCGGATATTTATAAAGTTGCATTCGAAACTTCAGATTTAGTTTTGATGAATCAGAAGTGGGAAATTCTGGATAATAATTATATTAAATTTGGAAAAGACTTTTTAGAAACTGAAAATTTCATACTCAATAATCAAGATTTTTTAAGGCAATCGGTAGAATTAAATAGTAAAGGAAAAAAAGGGTTGTCATTGAGTCTAAGTGATTTCGATTTGGATTATCTCAATGATTATATTAATTATGATAAATTAAATATAAGAGGCGAAGTCGATTTTTTAGTTGAAATTGAAGACGTATTTAAATTGCAAGGAATCGAAGCATTGGCTACAATGGATTCTGTAATCATTAATGATGATTTTTATGGCAATTTAAATTTAAATGCTAGAGCCAAAGATATTTCTTCGGAAGTAAAAACAAAATTATTTATTGATAATGGGGCACAATCTTTTTCTTCCCAGGGTTTTTATCGTCCGCCATATTTAAAAATAAATAAAAATTCTTTCGGACAAGAAATTAAAATAAAAAAATATCCTTTGGCTATTGCCAATTATTTTATTGGTGAAGAAATTTCCAATACAACAGGTTTTATAAATGCTGATTTGAAATTAGTCGGAAATCCGGAAAATCCTCGCCTGTCCGGATTGACAGAAGTAAAAGATGCTGCTACGACCATCAATTATTTACAAACCCGAATTTTTGTTCCAGAAGATACCATTCTCGTAGCACCGGATGAATTCAATCTGACCGGATTAAAAATATATGATAAAGAAGGAAACCAAGGAATGGCATTCGGAGGAATTAAAAATAATAAATTCCGAAAATTCGAATTGGATTTAATTTTACAATCGCCAAAATTTATAGCCTTAGACACGAAGGAAGAAGATAACGAAGTGTTTTATGGAAAAGGAGTGGGCGATCTGAGGGCAGAATTTACCGGCGATTTTAAAAATACGAATATAGATATCATTGCAACTACGGGACCGGAAACAAAAATTATTTTGCCCCTGTCTACTTCGGGCACGCAATCGGAACTCAGCTTTATTACCTTCAATTCGGATAAAGAAGAAAATGAGAATGAAGAAATTATAAAACAATTCGTACCCGAAGAATTAAGGGGCGTAGAATTAACCATGGCATTGAACCTTACTCCCGATGCAGAAATCCAAATGATTTTTGATGAAAAAACAGGAGATATTCTAAAAGGAAGAGGACACGGAAATCTAAAAATAGATGTTACCCGAGATGGTGAATTTAATATGTATGGAGATTATATTGTTGAAGAAGGTTCATATTTATTTACCTTATTAAATGTAGTGAATAAACCTTTTTTAATTAAAAAAGGAGGAGTAGTGAGTTTTTCCGGCGACCCTTTGGAGGCGGTCATAGATTTGGAAGCATCTTATGCTAAATTATCGACAACGCCTTATAATTTTATATTGGAATATTTAACCAACGATGGCGACAAAGCACAGGCCCAGCAGACAACACCTGTGGATTTAACCATGAAATTAAAAGGTATTCTTTCCCAACCAGATATTGATTTCGATATTATTTTCCCCAACTTACATGGCCGCTTGAAAAATTTTACGGATAATAAACTACGTATAGTACGTGAGGATGAAAACGAATTGAACCGGCAGGTGTTGGGACTCATCGCCTTCGGCTCATTTTTTCCTTCGGATATGGCATATTCGAATACAGGTTTGATAGATGGTGGAATTAATACATTAAGTGAAATGTTATCCAACCAGCTTTCTATTTATTTAAGCGAATTATTATCCGAAGTTATAACGGATGTCGATTTTGATATTAATTATAGATATTATGAATTATCGGATTTAAATGAATTGGACCCCGATGCATTTAAATCTGGTAGTGAATTGGAAATCCGTTTTAAGAAAAGATTGTTCAATAACCGTCTGACGATAAATGCTGGAAGTAACTTCGATATTGATGGGGGCGAAAATGGAGCCTTCCTTGCGGGTGATTTATTAATCGAATATTTATTAACGCCCGACGGCCGTTTTAAATTGAGATTTTATCAGCAATCGGATCAAACCATTTCCGGAGAGAGAAGAAACGAAACGGGTGTGGGGCTAACCTACCAAAGAGAATTCGATACTTGGAAAGAATTGTTCCGAAAAAAATACAAAGGAAAAAAAATATACGATTCTACAGAAGGAAAATCAAAAGCCCAAGAAGCATTCCAGAAATCAAAAGGAGAAACACCTTCTGGTCTGATAGATGAAGAAATCCAATAGCAATTATTCCTCACCGTTTAACCGTAATCAATTGCAATTCCAGTTCACCCGAAGAATATCCCTTGTCTTTTAATAATTGATTAAAATAAGGAAGCGAAGATTCTGCTTTGGATAAATCCTTGTAAGGAACATCAACGTACACGATATAATAGGCAGGCGTTTCCTTGAAACAACCACCCCTCACAATACCCCCCAATACGCTGGCTTTATTAATTTGGGAAATCCTGTATTCTGCATTTTTTAACGTTTTGTACACACCATCTCTTAGGATATATCTTTTGCCATACCAATCTGCATATGTTTTGCAAACGGTATCCATACCTTTTTTCTTCTTTTTCTTGACTCCCGCTATTTTTTTCGGAGAAGACTTAATGGTTTTGTTTTTGTCGTTCTCTAATAAAACATTTATAGAATCCAACACTTTTTGATGATCGGGATAGTCCCGATCTTCCAGCCACGCCCAAAGAGAATCTTGGTGCTTTTCGGTGTACCACCGTTTTAATTCGATTTGGTCATAATATTGTATTTCCCCTAAATCATATTCCTGGATGGTGCTGTCGTAGGAAACCACATAACCCGAATCAATTAAATAAAAACCGGTTTCTTTATCCCAATCTTTAAAATCTTCTAATATTTTTTGGCGATATTTTTTAGTATTGACTTCAACAATATCTCTTTTGTTCCATTCTTTCCAAAGCAAAGCGAACAAAATGGACGAACAAAGAAAAATCAATAACAATTGTATTCTGAAATCGTAGCGGAATCTTTTTTCTTTTTCCCAACCCATTAAATTAAAAACCCGATCAGAAAAACCCATGTTTTTTTCAGGAACATTTTCTGCGGCTACAAACTCTTGCCTTTTTCTTTTTTTACCGGTTACATTTTTTTTTGCCGGACTGATGCTTTGCCGAATATCGAAATCTTTCTCAACGACAATCAACCCAAATCCATGATTGATACATTGCCTTTTAAGCTCTTTCAAATATTTATCTTCCGGATTTTCGAAAACATCAATGCCTACCGCCACCCATTGATCGTCGGCATCATATAATTTAAATTGTTCTAAAGCATAAATTTGCCGATAATTGGAAATCCGACTAAAAACCAACCGATACAATAAACTGAAAAATAAGATGCCACCTATTAATAATATGGCAAACAAAGGAACCCCTTCATGCCGAATAACAAAATAATTTTGGATATAAATAAAAAGAAAAAACAGCATGCCCACAATGAAACCAAAAGTAAGGCTATCCCAATTCAATTGACTTTTTCTAACCTTGTATTTTACCTCATCGGCTTTGGCGTAAGACGTCGCTTCGAATGTCGCCAAAAAATCATGTTCCAAACCGGTTTTATAACTGATATGGCCATCGGCAATTACCCCCGAAGAAGTTACCATGTCAACCTGAGCAGTGGTTTCTCCTAATCGGTTCCGGTGCTTATAATGCGTTTTCAGAAAACGCAAAGCGGCATGTTTTATGTCGTGTTCCGTTAAAAAAGACATATCAGGCTCTAAATTAATGATAATCTTGTTTACATGTAACGTTTTCTTTTTCTTTGTTGGATATTGGAATAATAAATTGGAAAAAAATATCCGACATACGTTATTTTTTAGAATCGTTCAATATGCGGTTTTCTTTCTATTCCTAGGGAGAGCCTTGCAACATTTTTTCTCTTCCACACCCTATCGTAATTTTTTTTGGGACGAGGAATTATTTTCCAAACAGGATTGGAATTACCATACTCAAATCCTGTTCAACGATTCGAATTTAGATCTATTGGCATATTTTATAGGTGTAATTTTTCTTTTCGCAGCGATAACCACAATTTTTATTTTCTCATTAAAAAAAAGACGAATAAAATTCGCATTCATTCTAGGAGTGATTTTCCTTACCTTTCTTTTTTTTATCGGATTCAAAGATAATTTTTATCGAATAGGACAATTGATGGAAATGGTGTTGCAAGGGGCATCCCCCTTGTTTTTATATTTCATTGCATTTTCCAATACCTTCACAAAAAAAATAGATGTCTGGATGAGGGGAGCCATCGCCTGTACCTTTATCGGTCATGGTTTGTTTGCTCTTGGATATTATCCCATACCTATTTCATTTTTCGAAATGTCCATTTCCATTTTAGGATGGGATGAAGAAACAATACGGACATTTCTTAGAATGGCAGGAGTAATGGATTTTTTAGTGGCGATCCTTTTATTTTTGCCCCATAAATTTAGGCAGTCCGGGTTATTATATGCCTTCCTTTGGGGATTGCTAACAACCCTTGCCCGAATTACGTCTTACTTATGGGTAAATGATGGGTTCTCCTTATCCGAATTTTTATACCATTTACCCGGTACGATATATCGAATACCTCATTGTTTGATTCCTTTGGCCTTATTTATTTATTATTCGGATGCCTCAACAAAATAAAAAAGCATCTGGGTACTTATATACAATTGGATAGTATATGGTCTTTCAATTTTTGATTATCCATTGTGATATTATTCTTTTCTTCCTGGGAGCAATTCTGAAAATCACTACACGATTCATCTTTTCGCCCCAGAATATGATAGCAAATTCCTCTGTTCCAATAGACATTAGGATAATTCTTATCTATTTTTAAAATCATTGAGAAAGATTCAATTGCTTCTTCAAATCTTTTTAATTTGAAAAGGCTCATTCCTTTATCATATAGAATTTTACAATTTTCTGGATCAGATTCCAACCATTTGTCTGCTTCGATGACGGTATTTTCATAATCTTCTTCCGTTTCGTTTTTGCAGAGATTTTCATTATATTTACTTCCACAACTAATAGAAAAAATCAATAATAGGAGAAATGTTTTTTTCATGGTACTTTTATTTTTCCAAATTACTAAAACTATAGTAAAATATTCTCACATTATATGATAAAAAAACTTGATGCAATCTATTGGAACCAACGCTATCTGGATAAGAACATTCCCTGGGATGTGGGATATATCACAGATCCATTGAAAAATTATTTCGATAGCTTATCAGAAAAGAACTTTAAAATATTGATACCGGGATGCGGCTCGGGTTACGAAGCTCGGTACCTTCATCAACAAGGTTTTACCCAAGTATATGTCTGTGATTGGTCTCAAGCGGCATTAGATAAATTGAAAGGACAAACAGAGGGTTTTCCTACAGAACATATGATTTGTGGAGATTTCTTCAAAATAGAAGATTCATTTGATTTAGTTGTCGAACAAACCTTTTTTTGTGCTCTGTTACCATCATTAAGAAAAAATTATGTACAAAAAATGCATAATTTACTTAACTTTAATGGAAAATTGGTCGGATTGCTTTTCAATACCCAATTTCCTAATAATCCTCCTTATGGAGGAAATGAAGAGGAATATAGGAAACTTTTCGAGCCTTTTTTCGTCATTAATAGTATGTCTTCTTGTGAAGATTCTATTCAACCTCGGCTAGGTTCCGAACTTTTTGTTGAAATGACCCGAAAAAAGCAATAACGACAACATGACCAAACAATAGAATCCTCCCATTCCATATTGTACTATAAAACCGCGATATAAATAGTGCATTAAACATCATTTTATGAGGATTTTGGGATACATGAAAACTAAATTTACATACACAATTACTATTGGGATATTTTTGCTCCTTTTATCTTTTCCATCATCTGCGCAAGAAAAGAAAGAAGCTGTTCGTACAAAAAATGCCAAAGAATCATTGAGAATTGCCCAGCAATTCATTAATGCCGGTGCATATATCCGAGCGAAGAGACAATTGAATTATACACTAAAACTCAAGGATAATTTTGCGATTGCCTATCGGGAATTGGGGCGGGTTCATTTTGAATTGGAAGAATTCGAAGAAGCGATTGTAGCTTATGAATATTCTTTTGAATTCGGACCCAATATCTCAAGAGCGGCTTATTTCGAATGTGGTGAATCCTATTTTAAAATGGGACAATTAGAGCAAGCCTTATATTATTTCAATGTATATAAAGAGAGAAAGAATACAAAATATGCCAATCGGAATTTAGAGTCCGGTTTGGAAATTGAGTTTGATGAAAAGTACAATATCCGACTAAAAAATATAGAATATACCTTTTTAGCACAATCCCAATTTGTAGAACATCTGCCGAAAAATTTGGGGGCTTCGATTAATTCTAAACACAATGAATACCTTCCCGCTATTTCTAATACTGGAAGAAGATTGGTCTTCACTAGAGATATTAAAGGAAAAAATGAAAATATTTTAACCTCTTCTTTTAGCAAGAAAGGAGAATGGTCTATGGCGAGAAAATTGGATGACAAAGTCAATTCACATCAGAATGAAGGAATGGCTAAATTTTCAGCCAATGGGAAATCTTTTTTCTTTACGGGCTGTAAAAGACCGGATTCGTATGGCGGCTGTGATATTTACGAAGCTTCCTTAGATTTATTTGGTGAAGTAACAGAAGTGAACCATCTCGAAGGGTTGAATTCCAATAATTGGGATTCCCAACCTTGTATTACATGTAATGGTGATGTGATTTATTTTTCGAGTGTTAGACCGGGCGGTTTCGGAGGTGCGGATATTTACGCGAGTTTTCGTTTGGATGACGGTACATGGTCTGCTGGAGTGAATTTAGGGAGTTCCATCAATACGCCTCATGATGAGGAAGCTCCATTTATCGCTTCCGATGGAAAAACCCTTTACTTCACATCCACTGGTTGGGAAGGGCAAGGAGATGGTGATTTATTCTTGACTAGAAAAGAAGGCAATTCTTGGTCGAAAGCCGAAAATCTGGGTTATCCTATTAATTCGCAAAGCAAAGAATTAGGAATTTATGTGCATAAAGATGGAAGAACCATTTACTTCGCTTCTGCTAGAGCAGAAGGTGAGGGTGGTTTGGATATTTATCAATACGAATTACCCGAAAAATATAGACCCAAAATCATGAACAATGTTTATGGTTTTATTGTGGATGATGCGACCAATGAACCCATATCGACAGAAGTAAAAGTATATCGAGAAGGAGAAAAATATAAATTCGATGCAAATGAACGAGGACAATTTTATACCTGTCTGACTCAGAATAATGCCTATACCTTTCATGTTGAGATAGAAGGATATCAACCCTTCATGTCGGCAGTTTTTTTAGAGCCCAGTCAAGATAACGAGCCCTCTGCCGTGGAAATAAGGATGATACCTGAAGGTTATACTAAAGAAGAAAAAGAAAAACAAGTCGCATTTACAGTGATCCAAAAACCAAGGGATGTTGTTCGAAGAGTTGCCTTTTATTTTGACACCAATTCTTCAGATTTAACCCACCAAACCCAAGCAAAATTAGATGACCTTGTTAGTACCCTTTCTAATTCGAAAGAAGATTGGAGTGTTGATGTGGTGGGTTTTGCCGATCATACGGGCTCTGCGGATTACAACAAAGTATTGTCAGAAAAAAGAGCAAATTCCGTAGCGGAATATCTAAGTACTTTAGGCGTTCCTATTAGCAATGTAAGACAAGAAGGTCGGGGAGCCATCGCCAGTAACACCTTGGCAGATATGAAGCAAAACAGAAGGGTAGAAGTGATTCTAAAAGGACGACTCATGGAAGAAATAAAATTATATCATGTAAATTGATTCAACAATTTTCATATCTAGAAATAAGACTTGAGAGCCAGCCTAAATTTTTAGGGTGGCTTCTTTCGTTTTTACGACTAAATTTCTAATTTCGACCCATGCGAAAATTAAGCTTAAAAGAATTGAATCGGGTAAATGCCAAAGAATTCAAATTACAAGAAAAAAATCCGATAATCATAATCTTAGATAACATTAGAAGTGCACTGAACGTTGGCTCTGCTTTTCGAACGGCTGATGCTTTTGCCCTAGAACAAGTTTGTCTTTGTGGCATTACGGCAAAACCACCGCATCGGGAAATATTGAAGACCGCCATCGGTGCATCACAATCTATGGATTGGGTTTACTTCGAAAAAGTAGAAGATGCCGTTTTATTCTACAAAGAAAAAGGATATACCATTTTAGGAGCAGAACAAACCAACCAAAGTATTTTATTACAAGAATTCAGTCCCCAGCGGGAAGGAAAATATGCCATCGTAATGGGAAACGAAGTAAAAGGAATTTCTGATGAAGTATTACCCTTATTGGATCACTGCCTTGAAATTCCACAATTCGGAACCAAACACTCCTTGAATATATCCGTTGCTACTGGAATTATATTATGGGACGTTTTCCAAAAAATGAAATATTAATCCCATGCAAAAAAAGCTATTTATAATTATATTTTTTATTTGTTTTGGAATGGCTTCCGAAATTTTTTTCACAGCCATCGTCGAAAATATATTTTGGGATTATAGTGAGGATAAAATCCGACTCAAAGGGCATACCTATGTTTGGATGGTTCCTATTTATACCTTGATTCCATTTACATTTCCTTTAATGCTGAAATGGATAGGGAAATATCATGTACTGATACGTTCGTT
Source organism: Saprospiraceae bacterium (assembly GCA_020629255.1). Classification (GTDB taxonomy): domain Bacteria; phylum Bacteroidota; class Bacteroidia; order Chitinophagales; family Saprospiraceae; genus JAHDCE01. The sequence goes on from JAHDDR010000012.1 coordinate 36,713, forward strand.
TATCTATATGGTAGGAATTTTTATCATCGAATTTATTTCCGGATTTATTTTAGATACGCTAATCGGGTTTTGCCCCTGGGATTATACCGGAGAAAGTCCCTACGAAATCATGGGGTATATCCGATTGGATTTTTTTCCCTTTTGGATGTTCTTTGGAATAGTCGTAGAAAAACTTTTACTTTACCTCCAAGAAAAAATTCAAGAATGATTTTATATCAAATCAAACAAATTATTCACGCCAATATTTCTTGCTGTAGTAAAACCTTCGGCAAATCGAAGACCCACTGGCCTACCGAAATCTCGGCAACGGGCGTAGAGGAAATCAATAAAATCTTTACTTGAAATGGGTGTTTCCGGTTCTTCGGAACCCGGATTGTAAAATTGAGTTTTAAAAGTCATTACCAATTCGATTTTACGTTCCATATATTCGCTGATATCGACAACGAAATCAGGAGTCATGAAATAATCTTGAATATAATGATATACGGACTTGGGTCTCCAAGGGGATTGAGAGATTCCATCCATATCCGTTGTAGTTATTTTTACCAAACCGGAAAGGAAACAAGCATCATGAACCAGCTTGGCAGAACGCCCATGATCCGGGTGCCGATCGTTGATCGAATTGCATAAAATAATCTCAGGTTGATATTGTCGGATAACAGGTAAGATTTTCAAAATGTTTTCTCGGCTATGGGTGAAAAAACCATCTTCCATTTCTAAATTGATTCTGAATTCCGCGCCCATCAATTTCATGGAATTGGTGGCTTCTTCATCTCGGGTTTCAGCCGTGCCCCGAGTTCCTAATTCTCCACGGGTCAAGTCAAGGAGACCTACTTTTTTACCTAATTCTATATGTTTCAGGAGAGTGCCGGCACAAGCCAATTCCACATCGTCAGGATGTACTCCAATTGCTAAAATATCTATTTTCATAGTTTACAATAATTTCCTTATCCTATTTTTTACTTTATTGGAATTCGGAGTTGTAATAGTAAGAAAATAATCAACGACTTGTCCATTTTTATCCACTAAATATTTATGGAAATTCCATTTGGGTTTGGAATTTATTTGTCCATTTTTCGTTTTATCCGATAAGAAATCAAATAATTCCGAAACGTCACGTCCTTTTACATGAACTTTATCAAATATAGGATATTCTGCTTCATAGTTCACCATGCAGAATTGTTCCAAAGCTTCACCTTCTAGGGGTTCCTGTCCACCAAAATCATTCGAAGGAAAGGCCAATAATTCAAAATCTTCATTCTTAAATTCATCATACAATTTTTGCATGGATTTTAGCTGGGGCGTAAAACCACATTTACTAGCTGTATTTACAATAAGGAGAACTTTCCCTTTGTATTTTTCGAGGGAGATGTCATTTCCCTTTGTATCTTTTACTGTAAATTGATGGATGGTCGGATTCATGATTTTATGGTTTCTAATTCGGATAAAATAACATCCGCCTACTTACAACAGATAAGTAGGCGGATGGTTGAAAAATTTAATAATGGTATCTTATTGTAAGATAATTTCTTCCCCGACACTTAAAGTCGTAGGATCATCAATTTCATTAATCAGCATAATTCGTTCAACAGAAATACCATATTTTTTTGAAACCTGATACAGCGTTTCGGATTCTTGTAAAATATGTACTTTTTTCTTGGCATGAATCAATTTGGCTTCCGTTTCGCCAAAAGGGGTGACATCTATTTCCTCATAAGCATCCGGTATAATTACTTCTTCGCCTCTTGCCGTAAATTCATCAGGAAGATCACAACTACAATTGGAAACTTTCAGAATCATTCCCGGAGAAATAATATCCGTTTCCAAACCATTGAATTCCATAAATTTTTCGACAGTATAACCATGTTTTTTTGCCAATTGATAAACGGTTTCACCCTCTTTTACCAAATGCATACCAGAAGCTTCGTCCGGTTTTTTGTTTACTTTTTTACTATTCGTCGGTTTTGCATTTCCCACATCCGGTAGAGTTACGCTACCTCCTTTTGAAGCAAATTCATCAAGGAGATCCGGGCTAGGGGCGGTCAATCTCAATACTTGACAAGCCTCAATTTTTTCAATATTTCGAATACCATTCCAACGAGCCAGATTTTCGACACTTAGCTTTCTTTTCATGGCAATTAATGATAAAGATTCATCTGGTCTTACAATATGGAATCCTTCTCTTTTCACCATTCCACATTCGGGAACCAACAGGGGATCTACTTTCATTTGTGGTTCTTCGACTCCCTTCGCAGCAAATTCGATACCATTGGTAAAGTCAGAATAATCAGAAACTTTAGAACGGGACGTACTGGGTAGAGGCAATGATGGATTCGTAACAACGGTATTAGCCGGGGTCGGAGTAGGGGGCGGGGCAATTACCGGAACTCCATTGTTAGGAGGAGGTACAGTTGTCGTAACGTAAGGAGTAGGGGTTGGTGTAGGAATTGTAGTATTGATGGTTGTAGTAGAAGGCGTTGGATTCTCTGTGGCAACAAATAAAGTCGGATCACTCGGATACACACCCTGGCAAGCTGCACCTACATAATTGTCTAAAGGAAGGTTATTGACATATTTCAATTCGTATTTTTTCTGAAGTCCTTGAACATTGTCGGGGTCAAGTTTGCTACCATCCACCATTTTTACCAATCCGATTTCTGGGCAAATAGTTAAATCTGTATGTGTACCACAAGTATTGGTAGATGCTTTTCTGAAAGTATAGGTGTTCAAGCAATCGAAACCATTATCTCCCCGATAGGTAATATCCCACATGCCCGTATTATGAGATAAATTCTTACCTGGGCTGAAAGAATTAGCATCGTAGCTGAAACCGGAGTCAAAGGATTTATAGCTGATATAATTTCCCAAATGCTCAAAAGAAGCCACATTTTCTACATAATGTAAATCATAATTTTTAGTGCCTTTGGTTACCAGATATATCTGGAGTGTACCACTATTAATTTTATTAATGAATGTTTGATCAAAGGCGATTTGATCACAATCCAAAACTACTGGAGGACGAACCGCCCCTTTTTGTAATTTCTGCGGAGCCGTTTCTAAAATGACTTTCTTCGAAGGGGAACTTTCTTCGAAGGCATAATAATGGATGAGGTTGTCTCCATTCATATTGTTGATTTCACCGTATTCCAACTTTGTCATACATGAATTATCATATTTGATATACATCGAAATTTGTGCAAATACGTAAGAATGTAAAACAAAAACTCCCAACAATAAAGAAAATAGTTTCTTGCTTTTCATAGCATATCTGATTTTATGATGATCATTGTTTACTGATCTAATGTCACAAATCTAATAATAAATTGGATAGAAATAAAGCCTTAATGCTATATAAATAAAGGGGTTGTAAAAAAATAAAGCCCCGGTTTTTAAACTCGGAGCTTCAAATGGAATCAAAAATAAACATACATATTTAATAAATACAATATGTTTATTAAGAGGAGTTTTCAATTTAGATTGAGATTTTATGGTTGAGATGATTGCCAAAAATCTAAACCAATCCAAAACCTATTCATTCCCCATTTCTTTTTGTAAAGAGATGCAAATATAACATAATCCTATAAAGACATCCAAACGTGACATGGAAAATTTACAAAAAAATAAGGGGCTGTAAAACAGCCCCTTATTTTTTTGTAAATAAATCATCTTTGCCTTCCTTCCTCAGAGAAATCACAGCTTCTGTGCGGTTCTCTTTGGGTTTCACTTGGAGCCCTTCCCGGGTTTTGTGTTTGCGGCGTAACCATCGTTACATCCCATCTTGTATTTTTATGTGTATATTTCATGATGTAAAGATTTGCTTGGTTAATGAATAAGATTTATACCCTCACAATGGAGCATTACCTCCATAGAGCTTTACAGAACGAATTTTTAGATTAACAATAATTGTGGGAAATTATAGTATTAGTTTTTACAACTTTTTTGGGATTTCCCTCATATAAAACAACAAAGAACAATACATTTAAGTT
>JAHDDR010000196.1 GCA_020629255.1 Saprospiraceae bacterium
GGTTTGAATTGATATTTTCCTTGTATGATTAATGTATCCGGAAAATTGACTCCACATGCTTTTATCTTCACCAAGATTTCTCCTTTCTTAGCTTGTGGATCAGGAACCTCCTTCAATACTAATGATGAAGGAGGTCCCAATGTTTCGCAAAGTATCGCTTTCATTCTTTCTTAGTTAATGATGTCAAAACCGGTATAAGAACGAAGCACCTCAGGTACTACAATCCCATCAGGTGTTTGATAATTTTCCATAATGGATGCCAAGATGCGAGGCAATGCCAAGGCAGAACCATTCAAGGTATGAGCAAGATGTTTTTTATTATCCACATCTCGGTACCTTAATTTTAAACGATTACTCTGGAAGGTTTCGAAATTAGACGCAGAACTGACTTCCAACCATCTCTCCTGAGAACAAGAATAGACTTCAAAATCGAAAGTCAGGGCAGACGTAAAACCTAAGTCTCCTCCACATAAGCGAAGAATTCTGTAAGGCAAGCCTAATTTATCCAACAAACCTCCAATGTGTTCTAGCATTTTATCCAAAGCAGCATAAGAATTATCCGGATGTTCCAAACGGACAATTTCTACTTTATCGAATTGATGAACTCGATTCAAGCCTCTTACGTGGGCTCCATAAGAGCCGGCTTCTCTACGGAAGCAAGGGGTGTAGCCTGTCATCAAAATCGGAAAATCCTTTTCATCCAGAATCACATCCCTATAAATATTAGTGATGGGTACTTCTGCTGTAGGAATCAGATACAAATCATCAACAGTTACATGATACATCTGCCCTTCTTTGTCGGGCAATTGTCCGGTGCCTCTGGCACTATCCTCATTCACCATATGAGGAGGGATAAATTCTTGATACCCTCCTTTTTCAGCTTCATCCAAAAAGAAATTAATTAAAGCTCTTTGAAGTTTAGCTCCCTTGCCTTTATATACCGGAAAACCTGCTCCTGTTAACTTCACACCCAGTTTCAGGTCGAAGATGCCGTATTTTTCTGCGAGTTCCCAATGAGGTAAATGTCCTTCATGTAACTTCGGAAGTTCCCCTTCCCAAGCTTTGAACACCTCATTATCCTCATCCGTATTCCCAGCAGGAACAGAAGGGTGAGGAACATTCGGCACACTTAAAAGAGCTTCTTCCAGTTTCGCTTTCACTTCTTCTGCTTCTTCCTGTAATGCCTTGATTTTTGTTTTCCAAGCGGTAACCGCACTTCTTTTTCCTTCTGCTTCTTCTTTTTTTCCTTGTTGGAACAACGCCCCAATTTCTTTCGATGACTGATTGATGGATGCTTGTATTTTATCTGTTTCTGATTGCAGATCTTTTCTTTTCTGATCCAAATCAATAATTGCATCCACAAAATGGGTGTCTTTAAAGTTTCTGACAGCCAAGCCTTTCAGAACTTTTTCTCTGTTTTCTTTAACGAAATTGGGTTGTAACATAATTAAAGCACGATTTTTGATATGTTAAGTTTATCGACCGCAAAAATACCATTATTAATGATACGAAAAAGCGGCAATGTAAGAATCAATGGTAACTAAAAGATCATTTTTTTCATCAGAATAGTTCCTTTTTTAAAAGAAAATGTATTTTTGCATCGTTAAGCAATTCAAAAGCACCAATCACTAATCGTGTTATAAACTCAATTCTTTGGTGTTTTTTCCTTTCATTACTATTTTCCGTCAATCATTTCTAAGTATCTGCTTTTTTCGGAATTAACGATGGGTCAGGAAATAAGAAATCCATTATCACAAGTTCATTTGCATTGCCCTTATCAATTTTACTTAAAAATTTATTACATTAAAATATACCATGTACGATATTCTTCAATTACATGAAAAGCTCGTCCCTGAGCTAAGAGAGATTGCCGAAAAACTAGGCGTCAAAGGTTATAAGAGATTAACCAAACAGGAAATTATTTACAAGATTCTTGACCAACAGGCTATCAATGCCGGTTCTTCTGACAAAGGAGATAAAAAATCTTCAGAACCCGAACCCGAAAAACCCAAACGTGGCAGACCTAAAAAAGTCAAAGCTGAAGAGGTCAAAGAGGAAAAGGCAGAAGAAAAGCCGAAGCGAGGTAGACCTAAAAAAGCCAAAGCCGTAGAGGCCAAAGAGGAAACCCCGAAAAAAGAAACTTCCAAAAAAGAAACAACAAAAAAAGAAGCTCCTCAGAAAGAGGTTTCTAAAAAAGAGACTCCACAGAAGAAAAAAGAGACAACAAAAGAAGAAACTTCTGAAGTCATTTCCGAATATAAAAAGGAATATAAAAGAGACAACAGAGAAGATTATAGAGATCGTAGGCGAAATGACAGAAATGATCGCAGGGATCGAAATGATAGAAACGACAGAAATGACCGTTCTGAAGATAATTCACCCAAAACCCCTAGATTCAATGTTGAATTAGATGGCATAGTTGAAGGTGAAGGTGTTTTGGAAATGATGCCTGATGGCTATGGTTTCCTTCGTTCTGCAGATTACAATTACCTTACTTCTCCAGATGATATATATGTATCTCCATCTCAAATCAAATTATTTGGCTTGAAAACAGGAGATACTGTTGAAGGAGCTATCCGACCTCCCAAAGATGGAGAAAAATACTTTGCTCTTCTTCGAGTATCCAAAGTAAATGGATTGAGAACAGAGCAAATTAGGGACCGAGTTCCTTTCGATTATCTGACACCTTTGTTTCCTGATGAAAAAGTAAATTTGTCTACATCTAAAACGGGTCGCGATTTAAGTACCCGTATGATAGATTTATTTTCTCCTATCGGAAAAGGGCAAAGAGGATTGATCGTAGCACAACCTAAAACGGGTAAAACTTTCTTATTGAAGGATGTTGCCAATGCGATTGCTGCCAACCATCCGGAAATTTACTTAATCGTTCTTTTAGTAGATGAACGCCCAGAAGAAGTAACGGATATGAAGCGAAGCGTTAATGCAGAAGTCATTGCTTCTACCTTCGACGAACCTGCCGACAACCATGTTCGTGTGGCGGGTGTTGTTTTGGAAAAAGCGAAAAGAATGGTAGAATCCGGACATGATGTAGTTATCCTTCTAGATTCCATTACTCGTTTGGCTCGTGCCTACAATACGGTTGCTCCTGCTAGCGGAAAAGTACTTTCCGGTGGTGTAGAAGCCAATGCTTTGCACAAACCCAAGAAGTTCTTTGGTGCTGCAAGAAACATAGAACATGGTGGTTCTCTTACCATTTTAGCTACTGCATTAATCGACACCGGTTCGAAAATGGATGAGGTTATTTTCGAAGAGTTCAAAGGAACCGGTAATATGGAATTACAACTGAGCCGTTCTCTATCGAACAAACGTATCTACCCAGCCATTGATGTCAAAAATTCAGGTACTCGTAGGGATGACCTTCTCATGAACAAGGATTTATTATCCAGAATGGATATTCTCCGTAGGCATTTGAACGACATGAAACCCGACGAAGCCATGCAGTTCATGCTTCAACAAATCAGGGGTACGACTAGTAATGAGGAGTTTTTATATTCCATGAATGGATAATATTTAACTAAGAGGCTCTAATTCTAATTATTCGGTGTCTAGATATTGGGATTTTCAAGTAATTTCAATATCTTTGCCCAGCTTTTTAAAAAGCCTCTTTTCTAAAGAATAAGATTTTAAAGAATTATAAGCGATGAAACGTACATTTCAACCATCAAGAAAAAAGCGTATCAACAAACACGGATTCCGTTCAAGAATGGAAACTAAAGACGGTCGTAAACTTTTGGCTCGTCGCCGTAAGAAAGGACGCAAGAAATTGACAGTTTCTGACGAAAGAGGAGCGAAGTAATCTCCCTTTTGTTACGATATATGTAAAATTTTAAAGCCCATGAACGCATGTTCATGGGCTATTTGTTCTATAAATTCCCACAGAACAAAGCTTTTCATTCCTCCTTCCCATGGAAAAGAAAATCAAATTCACCTTCAAGAAAGAAGAGAAGCTCAAGAAGAAAAAAGAAATTGATCGCTTGTTCAAAAAAGGGAAATCATTCCATGTTTACCCCCTCCGCTGGATTTACCTCAAAAATGATGATGATGATGATGATGATGATGAAATCAAATTCCCTGTTCGCATGGGTGTTTCTGTTTCTAAAAAGAAATTCAAACGCGCCACACAAAGGAATCGGATTAAGCGATTGATGCGGGAAGCTTGGCGGCTGAATAAACATAAGATGTATAAAAAATTAGATGACTCGTCTTCCTATTCGATTATGCTTATTTATACGGGGAAGGAAGAAATGCCTTTTCATAAATTGGAAGAAAAGATGAAGGATTCCATCCGCCGTTTTCTCAAAAAGAACCCTCCCCGTTCATGAACTGGCTATTTGAACTCTGTTTTTATGCCTTCCTGCTGACGGCTCTCATACAGTCGTTATATTGGGGGCTTGTTTTTTCAAAATTTGCATTTCATCAACAAAGGCATCAAAAATCCCCATCCACACCAAAGCCGATAAGTGTTGTAATTTGTGCCTATAATGAAGCTGAAAACCTCCAGAAACATTTGCCTTCCATATTAGAACAAGATTATCCCCATTTCGATGTTTGGGTGGTAGATGATGAATCGACCGACAAAACCTCCTCAGTTTTACATGATTTTAAAAAGGAATACCCTCATTTGAACGTCCTACAAATGGATTATCCGGAAGGAAAAAAGGGTTTAGGAAAAAAACAAGCTTTGGCCAAAGGCATCCAAGCTTGCCAACACACTCATGTTTTGGTTACCGATGCAGATTGCCATCCAAATTCAGAACATTGGATTTCAATCATGGCATCCGCATTGGAGGAACATCAAATCGGTTTGGGTTATGGTCCCTATGAAAGAAGGGATGGTTTTTTAAATCTGTTCATCCAATTCGAAACCATTTATACGGCTATCCAATATATGTCTTTTGCTCTTTGGCGACAACCTTATATGGGTGTTGGACGCAATATGATTTATAAAAAAGAGTTATTTTATCAAGCCAACGGTTTTGAACAACACGAACACTTGGCGTCCGGAGATGATGACCTTTTTGTAAATGCCATAGCGAACCGTAGCAATACGGATATTGTTATAGATACAAGGAGTTTCATGTATTCTCCCCCTAAAGAGAGTTGGGCGGCGTATTATCGGCAAAAGAGCCGACACATGACAACGGGTAGGCATTATCGTCCCATCCATCAAATTCTTTTAGGTATTCTATCCCTATCCCATTTCGGGTTTTATATATTGGGGTTCATTTGTTTACTGAACGGTTTTAGCATAGTTTTTGCAGGGGTTATATTTCTATCTACACTCCTTTTAAAAACCATTGTTTTTGCAATAATCGCCCAGAAACTAAACGAGCGCCGCATTATACCCTATTTTCTTATATTAGATGTAATATATATATTATATTACATTGCATTTACCCCTGCTTTGGCTTGGGGAAAAACGGAAAAATGGAAGTAAAAGACAAAAACAAGCACCTTTCCATCAAAGCTCAAGAAGATTATGACTTGGTCTTGAGAGCTGTAAATGAAAACGACCAACAGGCGTACACCGTTCTGATGGAACGGTATCGCAATTCTATTTTCCACATGATGCTGAAGATGGTTAACAACAGGGATGATGCGGAAGATTTGACGCTCGAAGCCTTTGGCAAAGCCTTTAAAAAATTACCCAGTTACGCTCCAAAATATGCTTTCAGTACTTGGTTATTCAAAATTGCCATTAATAATTGTATTGACCATATGAGGAAGAAAAAACTTCATCTTCTTTCTATTGATGATCCTATTGGGGATGAAGGAAACAATGATTTTTCCAACAATCTCCAATCCAATACGCTCGATCCTGAAGAATCTTATATCCGAGGACAAAAAGTAAAGCTCATGCGGAAGGTTCTTTCCCAATTGAGTGTCAAATATCGATTGATGATCGAACTTCGTTTTTTTGAGGATTTGAGTTATGAAGAAATTTCGCAAGAATTGGATATTCCTTTGGGAACAGTAAAAGCTCAATTGTTCAGAGCCAAAGAAATCTTATACAATCTCTTACAAACACCGAATTCCAAAGCTCATTTGGATATTGTGAAGAAGAAAAAAAAGAAAAAGAAAAAATAATTCGGGTTTCTTTACATTAGGTTTCTCTGCATGAAAAAGCCAGCCATTTTTTTATTTGCCATTGTCGTTTCTTTGATGGCTTTTTTGCTTTTATCCAAGGCTCTTACCAGTGTTTCTGAATATTTGGCGAACAAATATAAACCGAATTATATCACACCTACCTCTAAGGATTCTACATACATGGAATTATTGATGGATACTACCCAACGGAAAACTGCCATGGATATCAGTCGTGGCATACGCCCTTTTTATATCCTTTCGGATTCTATCATCACTATTCTGGATGCAGGACTTTCTCGTAGTTTAATTTCGGAAATTTTGTTGGATAAGAATATGGTGCAAGATCTGCGAGCCGAAATGCTACGATTAGAACAAGAACGATTCATTACTTGTCCTACTTCTTGTTGGGATTCTCTGATTCACAACAAGGAACTTTGGTTGGAGTATATTTCCAACACACCTCTTTCTGAAATCAAAACATACATTCATCAACAAATTGAAAAAGTGGAGGAAGGGGAGCATTTGAGGTTGTTGGAAGAAAGGTAAAATAAAAACGCCGAATTTTCGATTACTCGGAAATTCGGCGTTTTACCAACAAGATTTCATATCCGATTAACGAGCATAAGATACCGCCCGTTTTTCACGGATAACGGTTACTTTTACTTGCCCCGGATATTGCATTTCGTCTTGTATTTTTTGCGAAATCATGAAGGCCAAATCATCAGCATATTCATCGCTAACTTTTTCGGATGAAACGATGACCCTTAGTTCACGACCTGCTTGAAGTGCATAGGCTTTCATCACACCATCATGCGACATCGCCAAGTCTTCGAGTTCGTTGATACGTTGCAAATAGCTATCTAGGATTTCACGGCGAGCCCCTGGTCTTGCTCCTGAAATGGCATCACAAGCTTGGACCAATGGTGAAATGATATCGTTCATTTCGATTTCGTCGTGGTGTGCTCCCACTGCATTACAAACAGCCGGATGTTCTTTGGCTTTTTCGCACATTTTCATCCCTAACAATGCATGCGACAATTCGCTTTCTTCATCGGCTACTTTACCGATATCGTGAAGTAACCCGGCTCTCTTCGCCAGTTTGATTTGTTTTTTGCTCAAGCCCAACTCGGCAGCCATCATGGCACAAAGGTTGGCCGTTTCGATAGAGTGTTTCAGCAAATTCTGACCGTAAGAGGAACGGAAACGCATCCGTCCGACCATACGAACCAAAGTGGCTGGTAAACCGTGGATGTTCAAATCAATCACCGTTCTTTCTCCGATTTCCTTGATTTGTTCTTCCAACTGCTTACGGGTCTTGTTCACCACTTCTTCGATACGGGCAGGGTGAATCCGACCATCCGCTACTAATTTCTTTAGTGCTAAGCGACAAATTTCCCTTCTAATAGGATCAAAAGAAGAAATAACAATGGCTTCTGGTGTATCATCTACGACGATCTCAGCACCTGTGGCAGCCTCCAAAGCTCTAATGTTCCTTCCTTCCCGACCAATGATTTGTCCTTTCAAATCATCAGAATCCAAATTGAATACAGA
>JAHDDR010000197.1:0-4684 GCA_020629255.1 Saprospiraceae bacterium
ATGATTTTTATTTTTCGGATATCACTTCACCTGTTATATGGCTAGTGTTAGGTATTTCCCTTTTGCTTCTTCCGATCTTGGGTCATTTATTTCCGAAATATATTTCGTTCTTATTGTCGATGCGATATTATGCCGGAACATGGGGCTATAGCTTGTGGTTGTTTAAAGATGATTCGTTGAGAAAAATAGATGAGAATATAACCAAAACATCCAAGGCATTAATGACACAACTTCTCTATGTGTATGATAAAAAAATCGCAGAGGCAGCACTGACAAAAATTATGGCTTTCCGAATGATGCATCTCCCCGGACGTTTATTACATGATCTCTTACCAAAGACAGTGGATAATTTAGATGATTATACTTGGGTGGATGGCGAATTTGTTGCGGGCGAAATTATCGGTTGGAACTTTGGAGATGGGCACTTACACCACGAACCGGTTTTAGAATCCATCCAAAAAAGATGCAATTTCAAATCGGAAGAACTAAGGGTTATTATGGTAGAATCTCCGATCTTTTACAATCAAAAAATGGAATGGAGAATTTATGATGCCAAAGATGGTTTGATAGAAAAAGGAATGACCAGTACCCGCGATTTACAAAAAATATATCCTTGGGGTGGCGAAGCACAATCACCATAAACCCACAGAACAACCGATGCTTAAACTTATAAAATCCAAATTGTTGTTTTCTTCTTCGTAGCGTCCGATTAAATTGTCGGGATTTTCTGTTGCATTTTCTTTAAGTATCATATAATTGGCGTCACATATGATTTTATACATCGCTTTTATTTGAATCTGGATAAAGGGGAGGTAATCTCCGAATAATTTAAAACTTATTCCACCCCCAATACCATAGTTCGTAGACCAGTCGGAATGGAAGCGAGAGGATTTATATTCTGTTTTTTCTTCTGTTGTAAAAAGGCTTCGGTATTCGTAAGTGTAGTCGCTGTGTAATTGGGAATAATGATGAACAAAGCCCGTTTGTAAATCAAGAAAAGGAACACACCGGAAATTCATCCAATTGGGCATTATTCTTACTCCGAAATCATGCGATTGAAGGCGATTGGATATATAGCTTTCTTTAAGGGCTTCGTGCCCTTTATAGGAAATAAAAGATTTTGGGCGATATTCGTCGTCCCTTATGATTAAAGAAAATTCGTACATGCCCTTTACAGGAAATGTATTTTTTCCTATAACAGCGGTCAAGTTAACACCTGTAGCATTCATTTTTAAATTTTCTTGGGGATAAAAAGGGAATACTGCTCTTGCTCCAATATTGACAAACAATCCTTCGTAGTTCCAACCTGATTTATGATCGGTTTCATCTTGAGCATAAATAAAGGAACAAATAAAAATCAGACTAAAAGAAAGAATGAGCTTTTCCATGATTCATATATTTTTCTGACGGCAAATTGCAGTCAAAAAAAATAGAATGAAAACGGATAAATCCCATTCTAGAAAATTAATTTATTGGAATATCTTTTAAAAGAAAAGGGATAAAGGAGGCTAGTATTATTTTTTGCAAAAATGATAGGCCCGATTTATTTCTTAGGCAAAATATACAAAAAAATCTTTGATAAGATGTGTTTACTCTAGCCAATTAAACGTATCAATATAAATTCCGTCAGAACAATCGTCGGCACAATTTTTCAAACGATAACCACATGACAATATGATGCCGGTTGCATCATCCGTACCAAAATAAATTTGATTTAGCACTGGGTCGGCTTGTAAACTTATTTGCCCACAATTTTCATAGACTTTATCGAGAGTAATTCCTTTTCTCCCTTGTTCATGACTGTTGAGGTTGGATTTATCTTCGGTATAAATAATGGTTTCTTCTTGTTCGAATCTGTCGTTTTCTTTATTGCGTTTGGTTTCCGAAAATTCTCTAGCGACAACGATGCCATTTTTTACCATAACTTTGGTCGTACTCCGATAACCCACCCAAGAAGAAAAACTAACATGATACTCGTAGGAATTATTATGCAGTTGTTTAACAGCATTCCATTTTTGTAAACTCTTATTATAATTGACTTCAATCTCCTTGTCTGAAATAGAAACCAATTTATTTGCGGATTTGGGCGTGCAGGAATAAACGGCTAAAAATAAAAACATCATCATCAGAAATGATGGAAAAAATAATGATTGATTTTTCATTTTGATTGGTTTTGTTAGATGTTTTAATATCTTTAATTGATTTAAAATTTTAGCCCAAGAGTCCTAAGCGTTTCTATGTTTAAACCTCCTGCCGGCAATTGATTGTCTTTTTGAAATTGAATGATCGATTTTTTTGTTTCAGAGGTGAGGGTATTATTTTCTGGTCCTTTGTAGTATCCCAAAACTTTGAGCCGTTCTTGAATTAATTGAACAACGGAATTATTAGGACAAGGACCAGAACAAAGAAGTTCTCTCCATTTAGACCAATGGCCAAATCTCATTTTAAGATAAACAATTCCGGATTTTTTATTTTCGAATATTTTGAAATCCTCATTTTTATTTAATACGATAGATTCGAATTTTCTAAGATCAATTTCAAGGGTGGAATTTTTTTTAAGTCGTTTTACATCTACAAGACTATCCGAAGATAAAGTGTCTGTTGAAACTATTTTATATTTGTCGGGTAATTCTACACCAAGTACACCTATACAGTCTTTAGGGTTTCTGGACAAGCAGTTGCGCTCTAAATTAAATGTGTGTTTGAATTTTAATGCAGATTCTCTGTCTACTATTTTGTATTTTTGGGTTCCCTCTCTTTTGTAAAATTGGGAAATTTTTACTTTTTCAATTTTCCATTCGGGAGGCATTATTTTTAGAACAATGAAACTATCCTTTTTATTAGTTTTGTTTTTTTCATCTAAAGAACAAGTAACAAAAATTTTTCCTGCTTCAATTTTATTTTCAATGTCGTTCCAGTCTTGCCCCAATAAAAAATTATTGAAAGAAAAAACGCACATTAGAATTAAAATAAAATAAGGTTTCATATTCATGTTAATGAAAATCTATATTCACACCCAAACGAACCAATAAAAAATCAGTAATAGAATTTTTTTCTTCAAAGGCGTCGAATGTAGTCTGGTCTATTGTAAAGTTATCTTTTTTTACATAATAATTGGCAAAACCCCCTTTTCGATAGGCGGCATTCAAATCCAAGTAGACCGTTCGTCTTCTAAATTCCTTGTACGTCAATTGTATTTTTGCACCCACTCTCCCTCCGATGGCGTAGGTCCAATCTCCGCCCTCTCTGTTGGATTGTTCGTAATTGTCATAAAAGGGAGCATTCGGATCATTTTCATAAAATTCTTCATCTTGGGAATCGAGACGAGTCCAAGTTGCAAACCGATTAAAACCGACTAGACCATCAAAATAAGGAAGAATAGGTGAAGCAATTTCAGGTTGATAACGGACAATGGCATCACCCGTCAAAATTAAACTGGATGTGGAAAGAGTATATCGTTCATCAAAATAGCCATTGAATATCGTTAGCCCTACCGCTGTCCGGCTGTGCCATAATGAATTGAAATCAAAACCCAATCCTACGGGTAAATTTTTATGGTGGATTATGGCATTCAAACCCAAGCCAAAACCCGGTGTCATGTTTTCTTTTAAAATAGATGCAGGAATGGAAGAAGAAAAATACATGCCGGCTTCCAAACGGATAGGACTTATTTTTACATCTTCTCCATCAAGCGTCGCCTGCTCTTGTGTTTGTGCGACGAATGTTGTTAAACATAAGATGAAAATGCATATTAATCGTACGAATGACTTCATAATCTAATAGTTTTAAACAGATCCTTAAGTTATGGGAGTTCGGTGTCGATGTCAAAGAATTAACTTTTTTTAACCTCGTAGATAATAAATTGAAGGAGGGACTCGTTTTCTCCAAAAGTCAAAAAAACTCTATGAAATCTATTTTGTTAGCCTTTTCTGTAACGGCGTTTTTCTTTATAGCAAATGATGCCACCGAACGATTCGTTCCCCATTCCGATAGTTCTGAAGAACGAGTAACCATCCATTATAATGGACAAAAAAGGGAATATAATACCCATCATCGGATACGTGTAATACAGTTTGAAAATGCTAGGGGAATTCCGTCTACAAAAATACGATTGGTGCCGAACGACCAGACCTATACGCATTTTGTTTTAAATATTCCGGGTGTAGAAAAGGGAGAATATATTAATGGAGATATAGAATTTTCCTATTTGGATTACTGCACAGAAAAAAAATATAAAAGCATGAGTGTGGGATGTAGCAATATAAGTTGCCCCATTAATATGAAGGTGGATATTGTAGAATATGAGGGCAAAGGAGGACGGATAAAAGGAAAGCTCGTTGGTGATTATTTATTTGTAGAAGAACCCATCCATTTCGAATTGGATTTCGATGTGCTATTGCATTAAATAATTATTCTATTCTACTTGAATAGGAATATCATATTTTTTGATAAAAGGAATTAAATGTTCCAAATATTTTGGATGAGCAATTAAAATAAATTCATCGTGAAAAAGATCACACTCTTTTTTTAAATCCTGTATAACCTGACGAGCCCACTGAGTTTGGTATTTTTTTTCTTGTAGAATAAGATTTAAATCGTAGGGCTCTATTTTTTTATTTAAATGAAGCAGACCGTGTTTTCCGGATAAAATGAAAGTTTTGTCCGGATTGTTTTTTTTAGCTTC
>JAHDDR010000197.1:4784-7642 GCA_020629255.1 Saprospiraceae bacterium
GGAAAATTTTCCTGTTCAGCAAATTCTCGGAGATGGGTTTTTAATCGACCACTATTCGAAATGGGAGCATCCAAATACCAAATGGCTTTTTTTATGTTTAGTTTTTTTAAAGCTTCACCAATAATAAAAATGGCCTGCTCTGTTTGTTTAACTCTTTTATATCCTCCATGTACCGAGGTTACATCCCTGAATGCACCATCTTGCCCCCTGAAAATATATGCACCTGACAAAGCACTTTCCAAAATAATTAATAAATTAAAACCATCAATAATAACTGTTTTGCCTTCTAATTCTTTTGGCGATAATTGCTTGTTTTTTCGTAGGAGAATAGAATCTGTAGGAGCAGCCATGCCTTGCAATGCTTTCTGTTGTCGAGCATTGAGACGATACCGATTGCCTACGATTTGCAAAGAAGATTTTCCGCCGTACCCTCTGGATAATAAATGTGATAAATCCTTTACTGCGTCATAAAAAACAGCTTGGAATTTTTCACTGAATAATTTGTCATCATCAGGAGCTTTGCCCCTATTGCGTTGTTTCATGATATGAAAAGATAATTATGATTTCGTATTTTTCAACGATTCAATTTCTTGTTTAAGTTCCAAGAGTAACTTATAATTTTCTTCAGAAAAGAAATGGGCATTTTGGGTAATGTGTTCTGCTGTTTTTGCCATTTCTGAAATGGAATACAAATATTTTTTTAATTTATCCAAATCGGTTTCGATATCCTTTCTTTGGTTGTGTACTAAATTGTGTGTCACCTTTAAAATATTATCCAATTCGGAAGTGGCAGACTGGAAGCGTTGTACAAATGTATTGGATTCTTGATGAAGGAATAATTCCAATAAGGAAGAAGGATCTAAAGTTTTGTTTTGACCGTCGTCCCTGATTTTATAAGTCCCGCCCGATGTGCAATAGGGCTTGTTTTTTCCGGAAGGAATTTCTACCCGATAGAAAGGAACGTCATCATCATTTTCAATATAAATTTCTAAATCGATAGAAGGGATACAGCTATTGGCTCGGTTTAGAATTGTCATTTTGGCTTCGTCACTGATTTTACAACCCACAATTTTTCCAATTTGTCTTCCCCGATCGTCTGTAATTTCATCTACACCCAATAATAAGGTTCCCCCCGATTTGGAATTGGCAAAAGCAACAATATCATCCGACTTGAAACTACTGACGCTTCGTTTAAAATCCATGTCTCCACCTTCTTCCCGATTGAGCAAATTTTTTGCTCTTTCTGATAATCCCGAATATATTTTTTTATAACTCATTAATAACCAATTCTTCAGGTGTTGATAATTCCTTATGTCATAAAAATAATCAATTTCTGCCTTTTTTGCAGTATTGATAATTTAACGTTAAAATTCTTGCACATAATAAATATTGACATAATTTTGCCATCTAAAAATGACATTAGACTATCATTCTATGTAAAATATTAGTGGAGATAATCTAAAATATACAATTATTTTAATAAACCTTTAAGTTTGAAATTATGAAAAAGACAATTGTTTTATTCAGCTTTTTAATGTCAATGAGTTTTGCGGCTATGGCCCAATTTTCTGTAAATGCAGAAGTAACCAGGGATCTAGGAGAATTTGCAGAAGGAGTAGGAGTAGGAGTTTCAGCTCAGTACCTGTATCCTATTTCTGAAAGATTAGGTGTTGGTGCAAATACAGGATTTATTTATGGTTTAGGCATTGAAGATGTTACACTTTTTACAATTCCCTTTACAGGAGTTGTTAGATATTACGTTACTGGAAATTCAACAGATGGAGGATTTTATCCTCAAGCAGAGATTGGTATGCACTATGCAAGAGTATCTACATCTGCTTTTGGTTCAACGGTATCTGCTTCAAATACTTCAGGTGTGTTGAATTTAGGTGCAGGATACAAGCTTGAAAACAACTTGGATTTCGGTCTTCGTTTCGGAGTACTCTTCAAGAAAGGATCCAACAATTTTCTAGGACTAAGAGTAGGATATACTTTTTAATCAAAGAGAATTTAGTTTATAAATGAAAGGGCATTTCCATTTTTGGGAATGCTTTTTTGTTGAATTAATTTTTTAAGTAATGGATAATCCCAGCTTCAAAAGCATCAACAACATCTTTAATTCTTTTAGCGGTTTTTACTCTTGCTTCTTTGTAGTTTTTTTTGTTCAATTCAATCGCTTCTTCTTTATTATCTTGAATGAGGCTTTCTCCAAAACAAATCGCTCCTTTTACTCCTCGGGTCATCGCTAGATTTCTGCAATAAACACCATCTTCGTCAGAATAAACACTGTTGCTATGTAAAAAGCGTTTTTTACTCTCATTAGGTATGATAGGAACCGTGGCAAGGCTGTTGTGTTTTTGTACAATGGCAGAAGATAAAGCAATGGATTGTTCTAAATCAGGACTCAGTAAAAGACGAAGGAAATTTAACCTGGCCTCCTTTGTGTTCAATTCGTTCTTCATAAATCCACCTCCGGTAAATGCCATACAATAATTGACATCAACAGGAGAGAAATAACCATTGGTATTTATTCTTTTTCCACTGGCATTGTAATGAATCATTAAAGAAATATCAGGATTGAAATCATTGATGATATCAATTCGTTTTCGCAAATCCTTCCGATTCATATAACGGAAAATATCCTTGTCGGATGCTTCGGATAAATACCAATTGTATTTTTCTTGTGTTATATTTTTTTGTTGTAAATCTGAGAGGAGAACCTTCTTGAATTTCTTTTTTTTCCATTTTTTAAACTTATAGCCAAAAGCATTTTTACCTTTTTTTCGGGTAATGAAGACCTTCGCTCCTTTTTTTTCTAATCTCTTTTTTAAAATTTTCGCTGTTTTCCAAGTTAATTC
>JAHDDR010000198.1 GCA_020629255.1 Saprospiraceae bacterium
CACAAAAAGCCCGCCAGAATCACAAAAGATATGTTAAAATGTTCTAAGGTGTTTTGGGTTAGCAATTCATCATTGAAAATTTCCTTCGTTATGACCCATTTTTCGATGGAAGGCTCATTCGCCAATTCCAAAACTCTTGCCTGGGGTTTATTAGAAACGATCAAGGCTACCTTTATAGTAGGGTGATCTTTAAAATGTTCAACAATTTTTTTGGCATTGGTACCCGTACCTGATGCGAATATGGCTAAATTTGTCATCTTAGTTATTCCAAATATATCGAATTATTGCGAATATATGAGGAAATTTCATAATATACTTTTGATGTAATAATAAATAAGAAAAAATGAGTCAACACATTTCTTTTAAGACCAATATCAATTGTGCCAATTGCGTGCGAGCCATATCCTCCTTTCTGAACGAGAACCCTGCCATTCAAGAATGGTCTGTAGATACCCGCCATACCGACAAAATACTGAAAGTGGAAACCGAATTGCAGCAAAAGGAAATCATAGAAATTGTTCAGAATGCCGGTTTTGATATAGAAGTTATTTAAAAAGTATTCAATAGTTGTTGGCAAAGTCATTGAAAGTCAAACACTTCAGTTTTTTTTGTTCCGTAGCTTTAGCTACGAAACTCAAAGGTAGTTTCGTCTTGACTTCCAAGCACTTACTTATCATTCTATCAGTACTTTTTTAACAACTCCATAGAAATCTCACTAGAACCTTCTTGATTTGATTATCATTTAATTGTCAATAAAACTCTTTTATAGATTTTTCTTAAACCCTGCATTACAGAAATGGATTATATTTGCACCTCTTAAAATGAAGGAATGGCAAGAAGAAGACGTATTGGTGATGTAGATGAGAAATTACAGGGAACACTCTCCATGGAAAGCATGAGGGAGGCATTCCGTATTTTCCGTTTCGTACATCCATACCGTTGGTATCTTTATGTAGGATTGTTCCTGCTTACCATTTCGAGTGTCGTGTTCTTGGGCATCATCAATATGTTCAAGGATTTGATAAAGGTGGCTCAAGGAGGTGATTTTTATGGAATGAGCCTCAACCAAATGGGGTTGCTTCTTTTAGGAGTGTTGATTTTACAAGGAATCATTTCTTATTTCAGGGTAACTCTGTTTGCCCACGCCAGCGAAAAAGGAACCGCCGATTTAAGAAAAGCCGTGTATGATAAAATCATCACATTACCCGTTACCTTTTTTGAGAAGAACCAAAGCGGGGAATTAATAAGCCGGATTACTTCAGACGTAGATCGCTTATACTCCCTTTTCTCCATTACATTAGTCGAGTTTGTTCGGCAGATCATCATTTTGATAGGGAGTATTTCTATATTGATATACACGAATCACAAGCTAACCCTGATCGTTCTTGCCACATTCCCAGTAGTCGTCATATTTGCCATGTTCTTTGGTAGGTACATTAGAAAGTTATCCAAGGAAAAACAAAAAATCCTAGCCGATACCAATATCATATTAAGTGAATCGGTTTCATCCATACAAGTAGTGAAGGCATTCACAAACGAAGTTTTCGAAATGTTCCGCTATGGGCAATCCAACCAATCTGTAGTGAAAGTTGCCCTGAAATTTGCACGGGGAAGAGGGATTTTTTCTGCATTCATTGTAACCATTCTTTTTGGTGCATTATGCTTTGTGATGTGGCAAGCTGCATTGATGGTCCAAAACCAAGAAATCGATCCGGGGGATTTGTTCGGGTTCGTTGCATTTTCAGGAATAATCGGTGCTGCGATTGCTAGTTTGGGTACATTTTATACCGAAATTTTAGGAGCATTAGGTGCAACAGAACGCATCCGGGAAATTTTGGGCATGGAGCAGGAGGTTAATACACAAGTTTCTTCCGAACCTATAAAATTACAAGGACTGATCGAATATCAAAATGTTGGGTTTTCATATCCCAGCCGCCCAGACATAACCATTTTTGAAGACTTGAATTTTTCTGTCCGTCCTGGCGAACGAATTGCATTAGTAGGGCAAAGTGGTTCTGGTAAATCCACTATCGTATCTTTATTATTGCAATTTTACGAGATAGGGAAGGGAGATATCAAAGTGGATGGAAAGAGTATTTACGATTTTAGTATTACGAGATTCCGTGAAAATATAGCGATAGTACCGCAAGAAGTGATTCTTTTTGGAGGATCTATCCGAGAGAATATTTTATATGGTCAACCCAATGCTTCAAATGAAGAAGTGATACAAGCAGCAAAACAAGCCAATGCTTGGGAATTCATTTCGACATTTCCAGAAGGATTGGAAACATTAGTAGGGGAGAGGGGCATCAAATTATCCGGAGGGCAAAGACAAAGAATCGCCATTGCCAGAGCGATTTTGAAAAACCCTTCCATCCTTATTTTGGATGAAGCAACATCTTCCTTGGATGCAGAATCCGAGAAATTGGTTCAAGAAGCCCTCAATAACTTAATGATGAACAGAACCTCGATCATCATTGCCCATCGGTTGGCTACCATTCGTGATGTGGATTGCATTTTTGTAATCGAAAAGGGGCGGATTATAGAAAAGGGCACACATGATGAATTATCCATGATTGATTCAGGAGCGTATAGCAATTTGGCAAAGCTGCAATTCGACACGACCATCCGTTAAAATTATTTTTTCTTTCATATAGAAATAATTTATAAAAGAGCTAGGTATTTCTATAAAATACACATATATTTGCGTCACTTTTGATAGAACGTACAGGAAAAATCAAATATCATGGATGCGATAAATTATATACACGAGCAAATTCAAGCTGGAGAAGAGAAAAAACTTCCAGATTTTCGTGCAGGAGATAATGTTTCAGTCAGCTATAAAATCCGAGAAGGAGACAAAGAAAGAACACAAATCTTCAGAGGCGATGTAATCCAAATTAAGGGAGAAGGTACCACAAAGACTTTTACTGTAAGAAAAATGTCTAATGGAGTTGGAGTAGAGAGAATCTTCCCATACTTCAGTCCAAATTTAGATGATGTTAAAGTTTTGAAATTTGGTAAAGTCCGTCGTTCCAGATTATATTACTTGAGAGCACTTACTGGTAAGAAAGCTCGTATCAAAGAAAGACAAAGAAGACAATAATCTTATCTTTCCAATAATAATAAAAAGGGCATCATGAAAAAATCATGATGCCCTTCTTTTTGATTTTCATATTATGAAGAGAATGCTTGCTTTTTATAAGCAAAACGCATTACTATTACTTCTATCTGTACATAACAGATTTTACAGCATCAATGATATTTTGAACCGTTGGCAAATATGCATCAACCAATGTAGAAGCATATGGTAATGAAGTATCCTGTGCATTCAATCTGGTGATAGGAGCATCAAGATAATCGAAGGCATACTTTTGCATTTCGTAGGCAATCTCAGCAGAAACACCACAGAAGGGCCAAGACTCATCAATAACCACCATTCGGTTCGTTTTTTTCAACGATTCTACAAGCGTGTGATGATCCAAGGGTCTAATGGTTCTTAAATCGATGACTTCGGCAGAAATGCCTTCTTTTTCTAGTTCGATGGCAGCCGCATTCGCCACTTTAATCATTTTATTAAAGGATACCAAAGTAACATCTGTGCCATATTTGCGAACAGCCGCTACACCGATGGGTACGAGATATTCTTCTTCGGGTACTTCTCCCATATCTCCATAACTCACTTCGGATTCCATCATACAAATAGGATCTTCATCTCGGATAGCTGATTTTATCAGCCCTTTGGCATCTCTAGGATCCGTACATGAAATCACCTTAAGCCCTGGAACATTCGCCATCCACGCTTCGAAAGTTTGTGAATGTTGTTGTGCCAATTGACCCGCCGAACCAGAAGGTCCCCTAAAAAGAATAGGACAAGTAAATTGACCGGCAGATTGAGAAAGGGTTTTGGCGGCATTATTGACAATCTGATCAAAAGCCAAAACCGCAAAGTTCCAAGTCATGAATTCAACAATAGGACGCAATCCATTCATAGCAGCACCTACTCCGATTCCTGCAAAACCCAATTCGGTAATGGGTGTATCGATGACTCTTTTTGCTCCAAATTCATCGAGCATACCTTTGCTCACTTTATATGCACCATTATATTGGGCAACTTCTTCCCCCATGAGAAATACATTTTCATCCCTTCTCATTTCTTCAGACATCCCTTCTCTCAAGGCTTCTCTTAATGATATTTGTCTTGACATTCTATTTTGATTTATTTCGGCATCAAAAATAGTCTTTTTTACCGGATACTAGAACCCAAATTGTCTTTGTGAAGTTAAATTATTCAGAAAAATCTTAAAATATGGGATGATTCGGTAACTCTTTATTCTTTCTTCCGTTTTAAGAGTAGAGACATATTAGAGTTAATTAGAACTAAATAGTTGTCATGGAAGAATTTAAAGATTATAATCAATATATGGTAGATTTCGATCTTCCTAAAAATTTGGAGCAGGATTTTTTTGAACTGATCCCCCTACAAAGGGAAATGGTGAATCAATATTTTATGGAACAAAAACTTTTGTCCTACACTCTTTCTATGAGTAGAAGGAAATTATGGGCAACTGTTATTGCAGAAGATAGGGAGAGTGTCATTGATATGTTAGAAACATTTCCGTTAACCTGCTTTATGAAATATCAAATCCATCCTCTGCTGTTCAATGAATTGATAAAGATCAGTATGCCGTCTATTTCGCTGAACTAATACACTTTAAAAATATTTTCGATTTGAGCATAAGTGATGATGAATGAAAATACCAATCTTTTATTCTTGCCTTTCTCCATTTTCTCTGAATTTAGCTTTCAACTTCCTTTTATTACTGGATAAATAGCTGTTCCTTTACATAAATTTAGAAGCAGACTATTCAATGGAAAGATATTCCAATAATAAACCCAATCAAGGATATCAAATTTGGTTGCCTTTACTCCTCTCCATCTTCACGGTAGCTGGGATGCTAATCGGTTATAATTTGCAAAAAACACCTTCAGTTGTTTCTTTTGAAGTAGATGGAGATCATCATCCGCAACAGAATAATTTAGGTATGGGCCGGGTAGAAGAAATCCTTCGTTATATCGAAAACCAATATGTAGATGAAGTTAAGAGCAATGATCTCGTAGAAGGAGTCATTGATCACATGTTAGATGAATTGGATCCCCATTCTAATTATATTCCGGTAGATGAATTAAAAGCCGTCAATGAAAACCTAGAAGGCTCTTTTGTGGGTATCGGTATAGAGTTTGATATTGTTGATGATTCCATTTTTGTCATTACTCCTATTTCTGATGGACCTTCTGAGAAAATAGGAATTATGGCCGGAGATAGAATTGTCGAAATAGAGGATTCAATTGTAGCGGGAGTGGGCATCACGACAGATGATGTAACACGAAAGTTAAAAGGCGAGAAAGGATCCAGTGTGAAAATTGGTATCAAACGACGGAAACAGGCACAAGTTCTCAAATTCGAAATAAAAAGAGATGAAATTCCATTGAAAAGTGTAGATGCTCATTTCATGATGAATGATAAGGTAGGCTATATCAAGATAAATAGATTTAGTGGTACAACCTATGATGAGTTTTTTAATGGATTGGATGATTTGATGGAACAAGGAATGGAAGACATTGTTATTGATTTAAGGCAAAATCCGGGGGGCTACCTTACAGAGGCCACCCGCATCTTAAACCAAATCATAGAAAAAAGAAATGAGCTTTTGGTTTTCACCGAAGGGAAACATTCATCTAAAAGAAGTTACGAAACCAAAGGAATAGTCAAACATAAAATTGATGATGTCGCTATTTTGATTGATGAAGGATCCGCCTCCGCTAGTGAAATTATGGCCGGTGCTCTCCAAGATACCGATAGGGGGGTGATTATAGGTAGAAGATCCTTCGGAAAAGGCTTGGTTCAAGAACAGTATGACCTCTCAGATGGTTCGGCTCTCCGATTAACCGTAGCCAGATATTATACCAAATCCGGGCGACTCATCCAAAAAGAATATACCGACGAAAAATCATATCATGCCGATAGGGATGACCGTTTCAAATCGGGAGAATTAAAACACCGTGACAGTATTCGTCTAATAGATTCGACTGCCTATTATACCGATAATGGTCGTTTAGTATATGGGGGAGGTGGCATTATCCCGGATGTCTTTGTTCCCATTAATGATTTATTGGACAACACCAATTATGTCCAAGCAGCATTCCATGTCCCGGAATTTGTTTATTCCTTTTTGGATGACAAAAGGGCGGCTGTCTTAGAAATGGGAGAAGAAAAATTTCTTGAAGAATTTCAAATTTCCGATCAAGATTTCAAAGATTTCAAAACATACCTATCTTCGAAAGAAGATAATTTTGATACGAGTGGTTTGAATGAATTTTCTGGCGATTTAAAATCGAGGATTAAGGCTCGGGTAGCCAGAAATGTATTTGGACTGGATAGCTTTTTCAAAGTAATGAACCAAAACGACAATGTAGTTCTAAAAGCACTAGAAATCATTGATGATTCTGAAGAATATTTGCAAAAAAAGTAGGATATTTCTTCTAATTTTGAGAAAACCAATTTTTAATTGGAACTGAAACAATTTACAATTTCTGTTGTTGTATATGTACAATTTCGGTTCATTTAAATCACACAAATGAAGGGCAAAAGAAAGGTCATATTGTGGTTTAGGCAAGACCTTAGGTTGCATGACAATGAAGCACTTACAGATGCTTTGGAAGTCAGCGACAATATTATTCCCATTTATATATTTGACCCTCGGATATTTTCGGGGAAAACGAGATTCGGATTTCCTAAAACATCAAAATTCAGAGCAAAATTCATACTGGAAAGTGTTTCGAATTTAAAGGAAAATTTGAAAAAATTAGGCTCGGATTTGGTCATCAGAATAGGCAAACCTGAGGAAGAAATCTATAAAATAGCCAAAGTCTCAAGAACGAGTTGGGTCTTCTGCAATCGGGAACGAACACAGGAAGAGGTCGATGTCCAAGATGGTCTCGAAAAAAAATTATGGAGTATCGGGCAGGAAATCAGATACTCCAGAGGCAAAATGTTGTATTATACACAAGACCTCCCATTTCCCGTAAGTCATACACCAGACGTATTTACGACCTTTAGAAAAGAAGTCGAGAAAATAGTAGCAATTCGTAAGCCCTTGCCCGTTCCCGAAAAGGTACTATCATATCTAAATAATATAGATTTGGGTGAAATGCCTTCTATGCAGGATTTGGGGCATGAAGAGTTCGAAAAGGAAAAGAGGAGTGCTTTAGAATTCCAAGGAGGTGAGGATAATGCTCTTGCCCGATTGCAATATTATTTTTGGGATTCGAAATCGGTAAATCATTATAAAAATACCAGGAATAGCTTATTAGGAGAATCATATTCTTCCAAATTATCTCCCTGGCTTTCCCAAGGATGTATTTCACCCAAAACAGTATATCACGAATTAAAAAAAATCGAAGAAGAGCAGGGAGCGAATGAATCGACCTACAGCTTGTTCTACGAATTATTGTGGAGGGATTTTTTCCGATTAATGGGAAAAAAACATGGCAACCTTATCTTCAAAAAAGGAGGAATCAAAAAAGATCCGTTACCTAATCTTTCCA
>JAHDDR010000013.1 GCA_020629255.1 Saprospiraceae bacterium
ATCATGACCCGTAAAAAATTATTTGAAAACATCCTTCGAAAGAAATCCTATCTCTGTGTGGGATTGGATTCTGATATCCGACGTATTCCCAAGCATCTTTTATCTTATGATGATCCTGTTTTAGAATTCAACAAACAAATTATTGAAGCCACGCATGATATCTGTGTCGCCTATAAACCCAATATCGCTTTCTACGAAAGTGGAGGTTCAAAAGGTTGGGCTACGCTGGAAAAAACACTAGAATCTATCCCTAAAGAACACTTCAAAATTGCAGATGCCAAACGGGGCGACATTGGCAATACATCTAAAATGTATGCCCAAGCTTTTTTCGAACAAATGAATTTCGATTCCCTCACCATCGCTCCTTATATGGGAGAGGATTCTGTCACCCCTTTTTTGGGTTTTGATGGAAAATGGGTTATCCTTTTGGCATTGACCTCCAATCCCGGAAGTCAAGATTTCCAAAGAACCTTACAAGAAAACAAGGAACCCCTCTTTGAAAAGGTAATGCGGAAGGCTCAAGAATGGGCTAGTGTGGAAGAAATGATGTTTGTCGTGGGGGCTACCCACGCAGAAGACTTCAAAACCATTCGGAACATTGCTCCTGAACACTTCCTTCTTGTACCTGGCGTCGGAAAGCAAGGCGGAGATTTAAAAACTCTTTCCCAATGGGGCATGAACGATCATGTTGGTCTACTTGTTAACTCTTCCAGAGGGATTATTTATGCGAGTGATGGAAAAGATTTTGCCGAAAAGGCAAGAGAGGCCGCCTTGGCCGTACAACAAGAAATGGCATCCATCCTCAATGCCCGTTTTGGCGTATAAGTCATTAATTTTGTATCTTCGTCGCTAGATTTCCGTCCTAAAAATAAGAAAATTATAAATCGAGATGAGTAAGGAAAAATTCATAGAAGAAATCAATTCCGGATATACCTTCAAAGGACCTTCTATTATTTTAGGTGGTGCTATGTTAGAAGGCGAATGCCAAACCAATACATTGGTTCGATTACCACTTAAAACCATGAACCGACATGGTCTGATCGCCGGAGCTACCGGTTCGGGAAAAACCAAAACGCTTCAGATTATTGCAGAGCAATTGTCTGCCAATAGTGTTCCGGTTCTTTTGATGGATATTAAAGGTGATTTGAGTGGAATTGCTGCGGAAAGTCCCGGGCATCCGAAAATTGATGAACGTCATGAAAAAATTGGTATCCCTTTTGAAGCGGGAACAAGTCCGGTAGAATTCCTCACCTTATCTGATGAAAAAGGGGCAAGACTTAGAGCTACCGTTTCCGAGTTCGGTCCGGTTTTATTTTCTAAGATTTTGGATTTGACCAATACTCAATCGGGTATTGTTGCTGTTGTTTTCAAATATTGTGATGATAAAAAAATCCCATTGTTGGATTTAAAAGATTTCAAGAAAACGCTCCAGTACATGACAGGAGAAGGCAAGGAAGAAATCCAAGGAGATTATGGGCGTCTTTCTACGGCTTCTGTAGGAGCCATCATGCGTAAGATTGTGGAAATCGAGCAACAAGGTGCAGACATTTTCTTCGGTGAAACTTCTTTCGATACGGATGATTTATTGCGTTTGGATGAAAATGGTAAAGGCATGGTCAATGTTATTCGTTTAACGGATATTCAAGACAAGCCGAAATTATTTTCTACGTTCATGCTTCAAATGCTTGCAGAAATTTATTCGACATTTGAGGAGGAAGGAGATATGGAACAACCCAAATTGGTTATTTTCATCGACGAGGCTCATTTGGTTTTTGAGGAAGCAAGCGATGCTTTATTGGATCAAATCGAAGCGATGGTGAAATTAATTCGTTCGAAGGGCGTCGGGTTATTTTTTGTAACTCAAAATCCAAAAGATATTCCGGATGATGTACTGGGACAATTGGGTATGAAAATCCAACATGCTTTGCGTGCCTTTACCGCCAAGGATCGAAAAGCCATAAAATTAGCGGCACAAAATTATCCTGATTCTGATTTTTATGATACCGAAACTTTATTAACCGAACTCGGAATTGGTGAAGCACTCGTGACGGTTCTGAACGAAAAAGGAATCCCCACACCTTTGGTACATACCTTATTGAGAGCACCTCAATCTCGAATGGATGTTCTGACGAAAAAAGAAATCAATACCATTCTTGATAATTCTTCTATTATTGGAAAATATAACAAAGAAGTGGATCGAGATAGTGCCTATGAAATATTGGGTAAAAAAATAGAAGTGGCTCAAGAGGAAGAACATCAAGCCAAATTGAAAAAGGAGCAAGAAAAGGCAAAGAAATCTTCTTCTAGAAAAAGAAAGGAAAAATCGGGCATAGAAAAAGTGGTCGATAGTACTGTTGGAAGACAAGTGGGCAGAACCATTGCTCGAGAATTAACGCGGGGTTTGTTGGGTGCCTTGGGCATTCGTTCGAGTAGCAGAAGAAAAAAATCGGGTTGGTTTTAATCCATTGTA
Organism: Saprospiraceae bacterium; assembly: GCA_020629255.1. Classification (GTDB taxonomy): domain Bacteria; phylum Bacteroidota; class Bacteroidia; order Chitinophagales; family Saprospiraceae; genus JAHDCE01. Next base: position 2,471 of record JAHDDR010000013.1, read on the forward strand.
AAACACATAAAAAAGCAGTAGAAAACCTACTGCTTTTTTATTTTAGGAATTATGGATGAACAGATATTAGATGCGGAAATACCCGAAGGGGAAAAATATTCACCTTTCTGGAGGAGTGTTTTTAAAGCCATCGGAGTTTTAAGATTGGCAATAATCTTAGGTATTATTTTCTTGGGCATCCAATTAAAAAATGGCCCTATGGGAGAACTCCTTGATGATAGTTCTATGGGAATAAGCTTCGATGTTATTATTTCTTTTTTTCTATTTTTTTGCATATCCTATTATCATGCGAGACAAGGCATCATGGAAATAAAAGGGAAATATTATTTCTCTCCCTTGCTCATGGGCTTATCTATTTTTTATTCTTTTATTTTTGTCTGCATTCTTGGTTTTAGGCTTTTTAAAGAGAACCTATATAATTATGAATTCTTATATGTTTGTTTAGGCTTTTGCATCAGTGCTATTCTTTTAATAGATGACTTAAGAATTAGAATTAAAAAAGCTTGAATACAAAACAAGATTAAAACATGTTTAAATATTTCCTTGTTATTTCGTTCTTATTTTTTTCTTGCCTTCATTCTGAAGCTAAAACAGAGAACCCTCCTGAAACAGAAAAGGATACTTTAAAAATTCTTTCTTGGAACATTCATATGTTGCCTTATTTTTATGTCTTCACCAAAACAAAAAAAAGGAAAAGGGCTAAACTCATTATTGAAGAATTTAAGAACCGAGACTATAATATTATTTTGATCCAAGAAGCCTTTCATCGGAAAATACGAAATCGAATAAAAAGAAAATTAAAGAAAAAATATCCTTATGCTTATGGTCCACCCAACAAACAATATTTTCGCATCCAAACCAATAGTGGTTTACTGGTTTTAAGCGATCGTCCTCTGATTGAAAAATCATCGGTCCAATTTACCGAAAGTTATAGCTGGGATAATCGCATGGCACGAAAGGGGGCTCAACTTGTACAAGGAGAATTTAATGGACATATTTTTCAAATCATCAATACCCATACAGAAGGAACACCGGTCATTATAAATAATTCCCAATTCCATGAAATTTATGATGGATTAATCCAACCCTATGAACAAAAAAATATCCCTCAAATTATTGCCGGTGATTTTAATTGCAATATGAAAAACGAAGATCAGTTTTCACAAATGCTGAATCTCCTTCATGTAACGGACACCATCCCTCATCAAGATATCAGATATAATGAGAAAAATAAAATATTAAAGGAGGGCATTGATCATATATTTATTCGTAAAAATATGTCAAAAGTAAACGTCACAAAATACCGAAAATTATTAATTGGTTTTGACTGGATTCAAGGACGTAAAAAAATATTCAAAAAAACGGTCGGTTACTCGGATCATTACCCCGTTGACATGCATTTGGTTTTCCCAAAACAATAAAAACTGCTAAAGAACATCATCTATTTAACACATATTTTATCATTCACCTACAGAAAACGATATTTCATAGAAAGTCGTCACCTAACATCATGAAATCATACAAATTGCTGCTTGTAATTAAAAACAAGTATCATGAGTGTGACAATAAATTTACCACAAAACAATTTACCTTTTAAAGCCGTACTATTTATTATCTGTCTGCTAAGCATGACTTACTACAATGCTAATGCCAACTGTAATCAATGTAACACTTTGGTTTGTGATGGCGGCAATTGCGATGATGGCTCTAGTGCAGATGGCGTTCAAACAGCAAGGAACTGTGCTTGTGGGCAAATTATTGATGGTGCCTGTGCAAAAGTAGAGGTAGATTTCACCAACAGTCCTTATTATGATCCCAATGCCCCTACAACCAGTCTTTATATGGAGGCACAAGAATCAGGTAATTTTTCTGTTTTTTATACGGATGCCAATTGTAATGTAACGGATTGCAGCACCCCCGACTATGTGATATCCAGCGGCACATTATTGGAAAATTTACCTGGGTCTGTTTTTACTTTATTGGTTTGCAAAAATGGAGGAAATGCAGGGCGAAGAGATTTTACATTAACAGTGAGTAGTTCTACTATAGAGAATTGTGTCAACAATTTCGATGATGACGGAAATTCATTGATCGATTGTGACGACCCTGCTTGCACCAATGACCCAAGCTGTGATTTTTCTGAAGCAACAGGAGGGGAATCTTCTGGAACGGAAAGCAATAGTAGATTGGCAGAAAAAATTGCCAAAAGAAATTACCAAAGAGTAGTAGACGATAAAACCCCAATGACGAACAGTGATGAATTTCGTGTTTTCGATCATACACTAGTAAAAAGAAAAAACAATGAAGTAACGGTACAAAATTTTATTCCAATTGATATTCTTCCTAATTCAGAAACTTTTTTGAGCTCACCTACAGATCTGATTCCGATCACAAATGCCGTAGATGTTTTTAGTGTAGATTATTATATGAATGAAGGAAGGGTCGCATCTATTTTAGCTCTTGAATCTAATAACGGCGTTTATGAACATACAAAATACGTTTGTGATAGATTACATGGAGCAGAAATTCTCGACTTGTGGAATTTCCCATTGGATGATATTAACAATTTTATTGTTGTGAAATATTTACAACCCAATGGCATTATTGAATATTCGACCAGCCTTTCTTTTTATGAAAACGAAAATGGGAATTACAACGTAGAAAGCCATTGGAATTTGGATGACTATACATTTAATGATCAATATTATACGCTACAAATTTGGGCCAATAATATTTCTAATTTACAAGGTGTCACGAACGAAGTGCTTTCCTTGATCAAAAATGAAAAAACGATTGATCAATATTCTTTTTCTGATATTCCTAATTTGTACATTAAAAAAATTGAATATCAAAACCATATTGTAAAATTGCATGTTATCAATCATTCTGCTTCGAATAGTATTGAGGTAACCAGCAATATTTTATTGACTGAAGATTCTGAAGAAATCATTGAAGATCATTCATTCGAATTAAGTGGAACCGTCGAAGAAATTATTGAGTACAATACACAAGGTATATATGCTATTGGCATGTCCATCGAACACCAACATCAAACCGTAAAAGATTTAATTTATTTTGCTGATGGTGTTTGGGGTTACGATGCTCTTTCTGAGAATGCGACGATAAATCAATTTGAAATTTCACCTGAGGAATATGATTATTTAGGCGATGGTTATTTAATCGAAAGAGATTTTAATATTTCAGGAACTGTAAAAAATTTTTTAACGGTTTATCGTTCTTTGAATGCGAGTTTCAGTCCAGAAAATTTAAATGAATTCAATATGATTTCATTTCAAGGACAGGGAAATACGAGTATAGAAATTACAGCGGTAAAATCATCTATCCAAAATTGGGAAGACCAAATGAGGTTTAATTTAGAACTAACAGATGGCATGAGTGATTATTCCATTCCGATGTCTAATTTTTATTCTTCATTGGGCATACAGGATTGGTCTGATATCACCATGCTGGTTTTCGCCATAAAAGGAAATTATAATACCTACGAAAATTTCGAATGTGGCATTCAAAATATTTATTTTTCTACAGATGCTCTTTCATCACAGGCTGAAATTGAACAACAAAATGAAATCGTGTATCCTAACCCCGTTAAGGACTTTGCAGAAATCATTCTACAAAATCAAACTGCTTCAGACTATCAATTAAATATTTATTCTAGCACCGGAAAAATCATTGCACAGAAAAATGGTCATTTAGACATCAACGATCGCGCCTCAATACCATTTGTAAATGATAATTATCCTGCTGGTATTTATTACTTCGAAATCATTTTGGACAATAGAGAAAGAAAGCATGGGAAATTTATCATTGCCCATTAATACCAAAAAATGTCGCTGAATGAATTCAGCGACATTTTCTAATTTATTGAACTTGCTTATTAAACCATCAACATAATCATCCTCTACACTTGCATTGGTTTTTCATAAAACTATTGGTATCATAATGCCATTGGAAATTATTGCTGTATTTATTAATTTCCCAAAAGAATTTTGTTCTTTTTTTATCATAATTACCCATTTCGTTCATGGTATCCGCATCATATAATCGACCATTAATCATAGTGTGGATAATGCTTTCTGTATTTTCAATTTTATCCAATGGATTTTTATCGAGAATAATTAAATCGGCTAATTTTCCTTCTTTCAAAGAACCGATTTCGGACTCCATTCCTAAATATTTTGCCCCATTAATGGTTACTGCTTTTAATGCTTGATGGTTCGACATTCCGCCTTGAACAAACATCCATAATTCCCAGTGTGCCGCCAAACCTTGTAATTGTCCGTGAGATCCCAAATTAATATTCACACCATTTTTTTGTAATTCATTACAAGACTCCGAAACCAATATATGTCCATTTTCATATTCCTCTTGCGGGATCATGGTTCGGTGCCTTGCCCTTGAATCGACAACGGCACGTGGCGTAAAATTCAGAAGGCGTTCTTTTTCCCAAACGTTGGTATTTTGATACCAATAATATTCGCCATTAATTCCACCATAATTTACAACCAAGGTGGGCGTATTATGTGTTTTCGTTTCTTTCCAAACTTCGATCACATCTTTATGCAAAGGAGCCACCGGAATATTATGTTCGACGCCGGTATGACCATCCAAAACCATGCTCATATTATGATAGAAAAAAGAGCCTCCTTCGGGTACAACTAAAATACCCAATTGCCTTGCTGCTTCAATGACTTGCTGCCGTTGTTCCCTTCGAGGTTGGTTATAACTTTTTACAGAAAATGCCCCATAGGCTTTGGTTCTCCGCAATGCAGATTTCGCATCTTCCAAGGAATTAATAACCGCTTTGAAATCTCCATCGGCACCATATAAAATCGTTCCGGTAGAATAAACTCTAGGACCGATCATATTTCCCGCTTTCACCATTTCGGAATGACTGAAAATCATTTCGGAATTAGAAGATGGGTCATGTACCGTCGTTACACCATAGGCTAAATTCGCATAATAATGCCATTGTTTTTGTGGACTCATTCCATAATAAAAATTACCCACGTGTGCATGCACATCGACCATACCCGGCATGATGGTTTTTCCGGTCATGTCCATAACTTTCATTTTTCCGTCCACTTCTACTTCCTCGGATTTTCCAATCGCAATAATTTTATTTTTTTCGATAATGATGGTACCTTTTTCAATCACTTCATCGCCTTCCATCGTAATGATTCGTGCATTCGTTAATGCGATTTTTCCTTCTGGCACATCCGAATCTAATGATAAATTAATTTTAATTCCCGTCGTGTCTATCGGAGGAAGGGAATCGACGGCTCCTTCTAAAAATAAAAACCGTTCGGCTAATTCATCGGTAAAATATTCGTTACCTAAAGTCCAGTGTAATTTTTTACTGTCCTTCGACCAATGCAAATTTATTCCGGCATCCCGTCCGACTTGTGCCACCGGAAATGCTTTGGTATTGGAGGTCAAACCTAATGGTTTTCCGGTTTTGGGCATCGGTGCAACGTACACTTTATACAATTCGGAAAAAGCGATCCATTTATTGTCCGGGCTTGGCACATATTGGTTGGCATACGTCGAATTAAAATGTATTTTTTCATTTCCTCCATTCAGGTCTACACTTTTGTATGCTTTGGTTAAACCTCCGAATAAATATCCACCTGTATTAAAAAATATTCTTTCACCTGTTGCATCGAATCTTGGGTTTTCTCCTTGTGGTGTTACAAGTTGAGGTTCGCCTCCTGAAGAGGATATAACGTATAGTCCAGGTTCTTTTGAATGGCTGTACCCCATTTGTATATTTCCGCCTTCTTTTCTATAAATTATTTTTTTACCATCCGGCGAAAAACGGGGTGTTCTATAAATACCTTTTTTTCGACTTATTTTTCTTGGATTTTTTGATGCCAAATCCATTTTCATAATGGCTCCCATTTCTTCATCGTTCCAAGTAACATACACCAATGATTTACCGTCGGGTGAAAAATCGGGTTCAAATTCGAAATCATTTCCTTTCGTTAATCGTTTGGGTTTTCCATTCGGCAAATCCATTTTCCACAAATATCCGACGGCATTAAAAATTAAATATTTTTCATCGGGAGATGTGATACATTGTCGGATAACATTGACATCAAATTTTTCGGGAGCGACTTCATTTTTAAATTTTACTGTTTCTTGTAACCGGATTTTTGCATCAACGGTAAAAGGAATATTTTCACTTTTTCCAGAAGCGACTTCTATTTTTACTATTTTTCCTTTTGCCCAAATAAAAATAAAATTATCATCGGGTGACCACGCAAAGCCAGTATAAATTCCGAAAATTGTCCAGGCTTCTTGTTGGTCTTTGGATAAATTATCATAAATGGGCCATTCTTCTCCGGTTTCCAAATCATGTAAAAACAAAACTGTTTTTGTCCGCACTCTTTTTACAAATGCAATTAATTTTCCTTTGTTGGAAATTTGAGGACGACACGCTCCACCCGGACCACCAATAATACTTTTCGTTTCTCCTTTTTCAATGTCATATCGCATGACTTTAAAAATCTGTTTATTAGGGTCTTTATTGTATTGAAAGTATCCTCCCGAATACATATCCTCACTATAATATAAATAACGACCATCTGGAGAAAGGCAAGGTTCGTTTACATCTTGTTGATCATTTTTTCTTTCGGTGAGTTGCATGCCATCGCCACCCGATGCATGATACATCCACATTTCTCCGGCACCCAAAGATCGGGTGGATGTAAAATGTTTTCTAGCGATAATGTATTCGCCGTCTTTTGTCCAAATTGGATTATTTAATAATCGGAAATTTTCTTTTGTGATTTGTTTGAGATCAGAACCATCTGCATTCATGATCCAAACATTATCTGCCCCGCCTCTATCAGAAGTAAAACATATTTTTTTACCATCCGGTGAAAAACGGGGTTGCACTTCATAGGGCAAACCACCGGTTAATAATTTCGCTTTGCCGCCCGTTACTGGCATCGAATAAATATCACCCATTAAATCAAAAACAAGGGTTTTTCCATCCGGACTGATATCCAGATTCATCCAAGTACCTTCATCGGTAGTAAATTCAATTTCTTTGTATTCGCCTGGTGGGTCGGCCACACTCCATTTTTCTTCTTTTTTATCTTTTTGAGCTGTTAGTTGTAGGGCAAAAAATAAAATGGAAAAAATAAAAAAATACCTCATGGTTTTGGTTTTTAGTTTTCGTCATTCCCATCGGAAAGCGTTCTTAAATAATATTTTTTTTGTCCTATATGATAATATCCAAAAACAAATCTGTCTTTAAATTTAAAAAAAGTTTCTGCTACTAAATAAATATCTTTTTTCACTGCCTTTAAATATAATGCCTGCATTTTATCAAAAGCAGTCTCTTCAATTTCTCCTTCCTGATGTTCTAGCGTTTCCGAAGATAATAAAGACTTGAAATATGTAACAGCATTGTTTGCATAAGTAGTAGTATTAGTTTTTTGTTTCATAAAAGAGGCGTTTGAGGTTGTAGTTCCAGTGTGTCCAATCCCTTTAGGGTTTTCCATTGTGAAATTTTGTACACACCCTTCCGAGCAACCAATTGCAACTACTGTTTCCTCGTTATATTCATAAGCATATAATGCTAGGAAATTTTTAGCAACCGTGCTTAAAAAAAATGATGGGCTTTCATGTTCTTGAATATAATTTTTCAATAATGATTTTTCTAACGTTATGGTTCGAAAAGGAGTATTCCCAAATAAAATTCTTACATCATTTCCAAGCACTTTAAATGTCTGAATGTTTTCCCTTGTTTCCAACTCCGTAATGGAAAACACCATTTCTTTTGGGCAAGATATAACCTGATATAATTTATTTTGGTAAACATAAGAATTGGAAAATGTTTTTGATCCCCTAAGTATCGTTTTTTTATTTAATCCATTATTTTTTGGAGGAGAACAAATTGTCTTAGTATGATTATATATGTCAACCTTCGCTTCTTGTTTTTCAATATCTAATGAAACTACCTTAGTATTAAATATTTCGTTATCTACCGTTATAATAATTTTTTTGTCTTGAATATAAAGCTTGGATATTCCGGCTAGTGTATTAAATGGATTAGGCGTGGAATTATTGATTTTTCGCACATCTATTTCCCCTTTTGCAAGACCTATAATTCCTTTGCCTTTATCAGCTTTTGTAGTTCTTTCTGATTCTGTAATATTCTTACCTGTTCTTAAAATGGCATAATACAAGTTTCCTCTTCCATCATCGTAAAAATCATATTCGGACAAATCGAAATCCGTTAACATAATTAGTTCAGATCCGTCATACTTATACAATTTGAGTATTGATGAATTCCTCAAGCAAGTCAACAAATAAAATTCATCATTAATATCGAATGCATTCACAAATAATTCATCTTCCAACTTCAATGACAACTCCACGCCCTCTTTTCCTTCACCCATTTCTTGAACTAAAAATTTATTTTGTTTTTTATTCATAAAAAACAAGTGATATTTTCCTCCAAGGGAATCATGTCCTAATAAATGAATAAAGTTAGATGTGGGTCGGTTCACTTTTAATTCATTTATCACTTTATAATTTCCATCAAATTTTAAGGCACGAATATATTTCTTATCCAATATACACTGGGTAAATCCTGAATTGTCTTGATGGAGGATGGTGTAAGCTTCCCTCTCTAGTTCAGGTAGGAAATCCACCTTCGTTTCCTTCAAATCCATTTTCTGCTCAAAAAATATTTCTTGGGCGAATAGGTTGTTCAAGAACAATAAGCAAATAATAAATAAAAATTGTTTCATGGTTATTTTTTTAAATTCAGTTAATATTCTATCACAAAAAATCCACATCTTCTGTATAAGGATAATTCATGAGGTAAACCATCGCTTTTTGTTTATCGAAATCATTGTAAATGATTCTATAAATAATATCTACAATGGGCAAGTGCAATCCGAAATGTTTTGATAATTCCCTAGCGATGATGACGGTTCTCAAACCTTCAGCGGGTTCGGTCATAGAATTAAGGATGTCTTCTAATTTTTCTCCCTTTCCCAATCTTTCGCCGACGGAAAAATTACGACTTTTATTTACAGAAGCCGTAGCAATCATATCACCGATTCCTGCCATTCCGAAAAAAGCTTTTTTACTGCTCCCCATGGCATGTCCTAAGCGTACCATTTCCGAAATGGCACGGGTAATGAGCACAGCTCTTAAATTATATCCGAAACCCATTCCGAAAATAATACCCGAACCGATGGCATAACAATTTTTCAGCACACCGCCCCATTCAGCTCCTTTTAAGTCCCTTGTTCCATACACTCGGAACAAATCACTTTGCAATACTTTTTTTCCTACATCGATAACTTCATCAAAACGGGAAGCAATAACTGTTGCTGCCGGTTCGCCCGCCATGATTTCCCCAGAAAGGTTCGGTCCCGACAAACAACCTACCCGAACCACCACACTTTCTTCTTGAATAACTTCGGTCATTGTTTTTACATCTTTGGGCGTCATTTTGCTTTCGCCTTTCCGTACGGCTTCCAAATCGACACCTCCCGAATCCAACCCTTTAGTGCATTGTATAAGGATGTGATGGGGGCGAAGAAAAGGGGAAATACCCTTTATCATTTTTCTGAAATTCTTGGACGGAACCACAGGGAAAATCAAATCGCATTCCTCAGCCATTTGCTGGATGTCTTTGGTGCAAGAAATGCGAGGAGATAAATCCAAACCCAAATGGTGATGTTTTACATTAATCGCCTCCATCGTTTCATCCCTTCGACTAAAGACCAGTACATCCACATTTTCGGATAATAATTTGGCAATGGTCGTTCCGAATTTTCCAGAACCGATAACTCCAACAGCTTTCATGAATCAGGTAGATTTGGTAAGATGATACCAAAAATAGAAAATTTCGTGGCTAGTCTTATAAGAAGAACCAATTTTGTAGGAAATGTTATGAGATTATTTTCCTAAGCCGATGCGAATTTCACCATCTTCAAAACGAACAGATAAATCTTTCCGATTTTTCAGCCATTCGACGGTATCTGCTCCAAGGATTTCTTTCCGCCATCCTTTAACCAGATATTTTGGTGTGAAAGAACCATCAAATTTCATTTTATTAAAATCGGAACGAGGCATGAGTAAAATGCCCGCTACTTTATTTTGGGCACAAATCAATTTGAAGACCTGATTCAACAAATCCATGAGAATATTATGCTCTTCCGAAATAATAGGTGGCGGAACAATTTTTTCCAACAGTCCTTTTTCTTCCGTGGTAATGGGTGCCTGATATAATTCGTTGAATGTATCCCAATTTTTACGAACAATATGATCCTGTATCCGACGATCGCTTAACAAAGATTGTTTTCCGGCATGTATCATTTTGGTAACAACTGGTAATGTTTTACTGGAAAGAACTTTCTCCCTCGACAAATTATTTTTTTCTGCTTCTTTTTCCCTCCAGATGGATAATCTTAGGAAAAAAAGTTGCCCCCTATCTTTCAGGTTCGACATGATTTTATGCGACAAAATATCTTCAACGAAATTTTGTTCATAATTTTCTTCTTCTCCAAATCTCATACATTCTTCTCGAACCCAGTCCAGTCGCTTTGCTTTTTCTAAGCGAGCCTTTAGTTTCCTCCATAATTCTTTGAGGTAAATTACATCGTTAAGGGCATATCGGATTTGCTTTTCACGAATGGGCCTAACTTTCCAATCCGTAACGGTCTGTGATTTGGATAATTTTATTTTAGCATACTTCTGAACAATCTTTTGAAAGGAACAAGGATAGCCATCACCTAAAAAACCGACGGCAATCTGAACATCTACCACATTTTTAGGTAAAGTCTTGAACAAACGGTAAAAGAGTTGATAATCGTTCTCGCCGGCATGGGTGATTTTCAGGATGTTTTCATCTGCTAGAATATCGCAAAGAGGAGCCATATCTTTGACAGCAATGGCATCAATTAAAAAATTGCCTACTTCTGATGAAATCTGCACCCAACAAAGCAAGGGTATATATCTTTTCTCCCCAATAAATTCTGTATCGAAACCCACCCAATCACTTTTGGAAGAAATGTCTTGGCAACATTGTTCTAAATCCGAGTAGGCTTCTATTAATGTGTAATCTTGTTGTATAGGCATAGATATTTTATGTCCTTATTTGTGATACTTGTTCCAATTGTGCCCCCAATCGAAGGCACTAAGGTAGATAAAATATCATTCCAATTCCAGATAGGGCTTGAGCTTTGTCAATACTTCTGGAGATAAAGCGTATATTTTCCCCAAATCATCCAAAGATTTGAAAGAACCATGTTTTTCACGGTACTTAACAATGGCATTTGCCGTTTTCCATTTTAGGTAAGGATGGGCTTTCAAATCGTCTGCGCTAGCAGAATTAATGGGGATTTTCTTTATTTGCGATGTGCCGGGCAATTTCAAACTAGGCTTTATTTTTTGGTAAATGCTATCATGCAAACCGTACACTTCACTAATTTGGCTCAGATCTGTAAAACCACCTAAAGAGGTTCTGTACTTCACAATTCTTTTGGAAAAAGAAGGACCTATACCTCGAATCTTTTGAAATTCTTCTGCTGAAGCAGAACCAATATCCACAACAACCGGTTCATCATTTTTCTTTGGATATTCTTTCTTTTTTGTACTGTTATTCTCTTTGGGTATTGATGTCGGTTCTTGTCCGGGTTCTTCTTTTTTCTCTACCCCAGCCGTCGGCTCTTTAGCCTTATTGGTTTTAGATATGGCTTGGTTTTCTATTTGGATGAAGGGTTCCAAATCATCATACCATTCTTTTTTCAAACCATAAATTTTCTTCAAATCCTCTTTCTTGTAGAATTTCCCTCCTTTATTCCTAAAACTCAATAGGGTGGATGCCACTTTTTCAGGCAACCCTAAATTTTTTAATTCTGCTAATGATGCCTTATTCGGATCAAAGGGAAATCCATTTATATTTACTTCTTGATAATTTTTCTTTTTCCTGGATTTCTTTTTCTTCTTGTAGGAAGGTTCATAGTCCCAATTCTTGTTAAAATATTTTTTCCTTCCCGTCGAATCTTCTTGGATTAGACCCGCCTCCCATACCTCAATTTCAGCTTCAAACTCTGATGTATCCAAAGTGGGTTTCTCTTGAAAAAAAGAATAAAAAAAAGGCAGGGAAAAGACTAAAACCAGTATGCCTAAAAAAAAGATAAAGCCTCTCTTTTCGGTAGGTGTGAAATGCAAATATTCTCCTAGGGTTTCCTTCATGAATCATAACTTATCTAATACAATCAAATTTAAGCCTTTAAGTTCTGAAAAATAATCAAAAAACCAAGTATTTAAAGGAAAAAAAGCCTTTACAAACATGATAAAATTCTTATCTTTGCAGGATGGAAAAAAACGAGAATTTAGAAAAGACAACAAATCAAAAAACCAACTACGATGCCAGTAACATTACAGCTCTAGAAGGCTTAGAAGCCGTTAGGCTCCGTCCGGGGATGTATATTGGTAGCACCGATACGAAAGGTCTCCACCATTTGGTATACGAAGTTATAGATAACTCCATCGATGAACACCTAGCCGGCTATTGCGATACAGTAGAAGTTTATATCCACGAAGGGAATTCCATCACGGTTAAGGATAATGGGCGGGGTATTCCGACTGGCATGCACAAGAAGCTGAATAAATCAGCATTAGAGGTCGTTATGACGGTGCTCCACGCAGGGGGTAAGTTCGATAAGGATACCTATAAGGTTTCCGGTGGTTTGCACGGTGTGGGTGTTTCTTGTGTAAATGCTCTTTCCAGTTACTTGAAAGCGGAAGTCCATAGAGAAGGTAAAATCCATGTTCAAGAATATTCTATCGGAAAACCTACTTCTAGTGTCGATGTGGTTGGCAAGACCGACATTAATGGAACATTCGTCACCTTCCAACCCGATGCAAGTATTTTTGAGGAATTGGTTTACAATTTCAATGTTTTAGCTACTCGTCTTCGTGAATTGGCATTCTTGAACAGTGGTTTACACTTGGTTCTGGTGGATGAAAGAAGTAAAGATGAAGAAGGCAATTTCATCAAAGAAGAATTTTTCTCTGAAGGAGGCTTGAAAGAATTCGTTATTTTCATGGACGAAGGCCGTTCTCCCATCATCAGTAACCCGATTCATGTAAAAGGAGCCAAAGACAATGTTGAGGTAGAAGTAGCCATGCAATACAATGACTCCTACAAGGAAAATGTGTACTCCTACGTCAACAATATCAATACCAGAGAAGGAGGTACGCACGTCAATGGTTTTAGAAGGGCGGTTACCCGTGTTTTCAAGCAGTACGGAGAAGATAATGGCTTCTTCAGCAAATTGAAATTCAAAATTTCTAGTGAGGATTTTAGAGAAGGTTTGACTTCCGTTGTGGCAGTAAAAGTGGCGGAACCCCAATTCAAGGGGCAAACAAAAGGAGAATTGGGTAACTCTGAGGTTACGGCTATTGTGAGTCAGATTTTGGGTGAAGAACTTAAGCATTTCCTTGAAGAAAACCCCATCGAATCCAAGCGGGTTATTGACAAAGTGATTCTGGCAGCTACCGCTCGTCATGCTGCAAGGAAAGCAAGAGAAATGGTTCAACGTAAGAATGTTCTTACGGGTAGCGGATTACCAGGTAAACTAGCGGATTGTTCTTCTAAAGACCCTGCTTCTTCTGAGATTTTCTTAGTCGAGGGAGATTCGGCGGGTGGAACGGCGAAACAAGGACGGGATCGGAATATGCAAGCGATTCTTCCGCTTCGGGGTAAAATCCTGAACGTGGAAAAAGCGATGGAACATCGTATCTATGAAAATGAAGAAATCAAGAATATTTTCACGGCTTTGGGTGTCAGTATCGAAGAGAAAGATGGAGAACGAATCCTGAATACTGAAAAGTTGCGTTACCACAAAGTTGTTATTATGTGTGATGCTGATATTGATGGTAGCCATATCGTTACTTTGATTCTTACCTTCTTCTATCGTTATATGACAGTTCTTATTGAGCAAGGTTACATTTACATCGCTGCTCCCCCACTTTACCGTGTGTCCAAAGGAAAACAATTCCGTTATTGTTGGGATGAGGAAGAACGGGAAGATGCAGTATCTACCTACTCCAAAGGAGATGGAAAAGATTCGGGTGTTAAAATCCAACGATATAAAGGTTTGGGAGAAATGAATGCGGAACAACTGTGGGAAACCACTATGGATCCCGATTCCAGAATGTTACGTCAAGTAACGATTGATGATGCGGCTGAATGCGATCGCATTTTCTCTATGCTAATGGGAGATGAGGTACCACCCCGTAGGGCATTTATTGAAGCCAATGCAAAATATGCTAGGGTAGATGCTTAGGTATGAAGAATAAATTGAAGTTTAAAAATAAAAACCTCTTTGTCTTTGGCAAAGAGGTTTTTATTTTTAAACTTTATTATTTCATCCGGTTCATTTAAATGTTATGTTAGAAATCAGGCCTTGTTGTGAGCATTGTGGCAAAGATTTACCGAATGAATCTACCGATGCCATGATTTGTAGTTTCGAATGTACGTATTGTAAAGATTGTGCATTAGACGTTTTTAAAGATGTGTGCCCTTCTTGTGGTGGAAATTTTGTTTCTAGACCCATACGACCCAAAATAGAATTAGAAAAAAAACCCGGCTCTATGAATAGAAAACATATTCCTAAAAATATAGAGAAGCATCAAGAGATGTTGGAACGTTATCATAATGTTCCTCCAGAGAAAAGGTGAAATAATTGATTTTTTGCCTAAACTATTAAAAAAAAATCATGACAACATGAAGCACTTTATTTTCTTTATTTTTTTACTTTCTCATTTTACAGCATTTAGCCAAAATATTTCTTCTATTAATAGTGGGACTTATTCTGGCAATGGCTTGACCCATGTGGTGGGAGAAATTTATGTTATCCCGGATAATGTAAATGAAGAAGTCAATTCCGGAATTTTGGGGATTCTTTCTCAAATTGAATTTATGACTGTCAGTACGAACGAAATTCTTTCCAGTGAAGATGTGAGGGTTTTCCCTAATCCGACCAGCCATTCGATTTCTTTTTCGATTAAAGGTTGGAATATCGCAGAAATTTTCATTTATGATGCGGAAGGAAAATTAGTTTCGACGCATCCATGGACGGGTCAAAAAATTGATATGAGTGAACTCCCTAAAGGTGTTTATTTTATCAAAACCAACCAAATCCAATTACAAACTTTAAAAATCATTAAACAATGAATTATAAATATTTTTCAGGCATTTTATTTTTCCTATTTATTTCTTTTTCAATAATGGCACAAGCCCCACAAGGCATCAGCTACCAAGCCATTGCTTTTGACACAAATGGCGATCCCATTGCAGATGGAACGGTCGGTGTGCAAATTAGCATTTTAGATAATTCTCCAACGGGCACAACTGTTTATTCCGAAACACATACGCCTAGTACAAATAGCCAGGGGTTATTTTACTTGAACATTGGAGAAGGCTCTCCTTCCACAGGTAGTTTTTCTTCCATTAGTTGGGGCGAAAACAATAAATTTTTAAAAGTGGAAATTGACCCAACGGGTGGTACAAGCTATATTAATTCCGGCACCAACCAATTAATGAGTGTACCGTATGCCTTATTTTCTGAAAATACGAATCATGATAATTTACCCCCTGCTACAGGAGGGGATGACACCCCTAAATCAGCAACCACTCCGAATGGTGCCATGTTAGTCGTTTATACATCAACGAATGCGTACGGGTTCACGATTAATGGGAATGGCAACCCGAATTGGTATTCTACTTCTATCTCAGGAACTGTGATTGGTGCAGCAGCAGCAGATGATTGTATTGTTGTTTATACAAGTACGAATGCTTATGGTTTTATGATCAATGGTGTTGGCAATCCGAATTGGTATTCTACCTCCATTTCGGGTACACCACAAGGAATTTCTCCTAGCAGCAATAATACTATCGTTGTGTACACAACTACAAATGCCTATGGTTTTACTAGAAACGGAAATGGCAACCCGAATTGGTATTCCACCTCTATTTCGGGAACCCCCAAGGGCATTACATTTGGTGGTAATCTTGTTGTTTATACAACAACGAATGCGTATGGATTCACTATCAATGGGCAAGGGAATCCGAATTGGTATTCTACCTCCATTTCGGGAACCGTAATTGGTGCATCATCCGTAGGAGAAAGAGCGGTGGTTTATACTTCTACGAATGCTTATGGCTTTACTATTAATGGAAATGGCAATCCAAACTGGTATTCTACTTCAATGTCAGGGACACCGCAAGGCATTTCTCCAGAGTAATTTTCCATTCCTAAGCAATGAAAAATAAAAAAAGCGGGAAATTAATTTCCCGCTTTTTTTATTTTTTCTTTTTAGCATTTCTTTTCAAACGTCCTCTATTCACTGTTTTTGTTTTTCTTTCTGTTCTCCTAAACTTCCCACCTAAATTTACTTTTTTATTTTTTTCTTTTTTCTCGTGATAAGCTCCTTTCGATTTCCTTCCCGCATCTACCAAATAGGGCCTGCGGTTGGCTCCTTTTTTGGGTTTTTCTTCTTCGGAAAAAACATCAGAAATTTCTACTTCTTCAGGAATCTTTTCCATTGGAATTTGCATTTGCATTAATTCCTCTATTTCGATTTGATATTCTTCTTCTACTTCATTAATAAAAGAAATAGCAATCCCTTCTTTTTCTGCTCGACCAGTTCGGCCAATTCGGTGAATGTACGTCGGGGCATTATTCGGCAAATCGAAATTGACTACATGACTTACGTCGGATATATCCAAACCTCTTGCCATGATGTCTGTAGTGATCATAATTCGGAATTCTCCTTTGGAGAAGCTTTCCAAATTTCGGATTCTAAAATTTTGGGATTTATTGGAATGTAATATTCCAACTTTATCAGGAAATGAAATATTTATTTTTTCGAATAATCGATCTGCTAATTTTTTTCCTCCGGTAAAAACCAATATTTTCTCCATGCTTTCATCATTCGATAAAAGATGCTGTAATACATTTACTTTTGTAAAAAAATTAGGAACATGATATGCTTTTTGAATGATTTGCTCTAAAGGAGTTCCGTGTCTTGCTATTTCTATTTTTTGAGGTTCTACAAAATATTCTTCGATTAATGTTTCTACTTTAGGCGGCATGGTTGCCGAGAATAATAAATTCTTTCTTTTTTCTGGCAATAAATCCATGATGCGAATAATTTGAGGTTGGAATCCCAAATCCATCATTTCATCTACTTCGTCTATGACAAGTTGCTTGATATTTTTTAATTTCAAGGCACCATCTAACGCTAAGTCTAAAACACGACCGGGTGTTCCCACTAAAATATCCAAACCTTCATAAACAATTGTTTTTTGGGTACGGATATTCGTTCCTCCATAAACACCTCCTACCCGAACGGACATATAAGTAGTTAATTTTTTAATTTCATCTACCACTTGAAGGACTAATTCTCTTGTCGGAACCAAAATCAATATTCGCGGATTAATTTGATTGGAGTATTTTAGCAAACGCAAAATAGGTAAGACATATGCAAATGTTTTACCCGTTCCAGTTTGGGCGACCCCAACTACATCTTTGCCCGCCATGATTGGAGCAAAAGCTTCCCTTTGTATAGGCGTCGGATTGACATAACCTAAGTCGGAAAGGGCATTTAATAATGATTTGCTGAGATTTAATTCTTCGAATGTCACCTTGATAATTTTTATTTTCTGTGCAAAGATAGGTTGTTTTTAGTTATTGAATAAAATCGTTTCTAAATTGGGTAGAAAGAGCTAGACATATCAAGCACAAAGCCTCCTGTGAAAAATCACAGAAGGCTTTAAAGGCACCGTGTATAAAACAAAGTCTTACTTCACTTTCAAATTATCGGGTATTTTGATTTCTTCGATTTGGTTTAGATTTTTGCTTCCATCTAAAATGCGAAGTTCTACCCTTCTATTGAATTGCATGCCTTGTTCATTTTCCTGGCCATTCAATTCATTTTTAGCTATTGGATCATTTTCTCCAAAATTCCTCCATTTGATTCTATTGGCAGGAACCCCTTTGGCTACTAGATAATCTTTGGCGGCGGTGGCTCGTTTCCGGGATAACCATTGGTTATATTCCAAAGAACCTCTATAATCGGTGTGGGCTAACAATTCTCCGGTATATTTTTCATTTTTCAAGAGGATATCTGCCATCTTATCCAATTCTTGCTTGGACTTTGTTCTAAGTCCATATTTATTATAATCGAAGAAAATGGATTCCAATTTCACTACTAAATTAGCTGGAGGTTCTGGCTCTGGTGCTACTTCTTTTGCCGGTGGAGCAACTGATACTGCCTTATCATCATTTTGAGATAATGTCGATTCTTCTTTCTTCATTTCTGGAACCACTGGAGGAACAACGGCTGTTTGTCCATCTCCTCCGCATCCTCTCATCAAAAGCCATAATAAACCTAACAAAAGCAACAATAAAGGTAATAACCACCAAAATCTCATACAGCCACTGGCTCCAGCAGCAGCCACTGGTGCAGGATCAGCAATCGGAACGGGTTCTGGTTCTGGTGCCGGCGGAGGTGGTGGTGGTGGAGTTTCTTCTGCCACTATTTCTGGTTCTGGAACAACCGGCGGAACCACGATGGGAGGCACCAATGCTGTAGCAGCGACACCGGCCAAAGGTCCAAACAACAATAATGCTCCGGCTTCATCCGACTTAGGGCAAGAACGGCCTATTTCTTGATGATTGCCTGCTTTTAATATGACGAAATAATGTCCGAATTTTTCAATCACAGAACGCCTTTCTTCTATCGGCCAATTCTTAATGACGGATTTTATTCCGTTATCCCTTGCAGAGGTAGTGGTATATCCTTCACTCCGAAGAACGACTTCATCATCCTTATCCAAGAAGGTAAAATAATGTTCTCCTTCATGTTCGAACGTACTGAAATTGGAATATTCTGCATGTCTTTCATGCCCTTTATAGAGATCACATTTCAGATAATTATCTTCTCTCTTTTTGGGTGTTGGAGCAGTAGCTTCATAAGGGTGCCAAGCCGTCATACTTGCCAGGGCGGCAGCTTCATCCAAATAAGGGCAAGAGCGACCAATTTCCTGATGATTGCCTGCCTTCAAAATCGCAAAATAATGATGTCTATCTTGAAGAACGGAGTAACGTCCTTCCACCTCTCTGTTTTTCAATACAGATTGGATGCCATTATCCCTTGCTTTCGTCGTTGTATATCCCTCCGAGCGAAGGATGACACCTCCATCCCGATCCAACATGGCGAAATAATGTTCCCCATCCTTTTCGAAGGTGCTGAAATCCGAATGGATATCTGAACGGACATGATTTTTATATTCATCACAATGAAGGTATTCATCAATACTTGCTGCTTTATTTTTCTCTTTCCAATAAAACATAGCAGCGGTAGCTGCAGCAGCCGATCCATAAGAACAGCTCCTTGCAATTTCCTGATGGTTTCCTGCTTTAAGTGTCAGATAATGTTTGCCTTCATCCTCAATGACATGGTATCTTTTTTCGATTTCTCGATTTTTAATGACCGAAAGAATACCATTGTTCCTTGCCTTTTCGGTCGTGTATCCCTCACTTCGGAAAAACACTTCATCATCCTTATCGAGCATGGCAAAATAATGCTCGCCATCTTTTTCGAAGGTACTGAAATCGGGCGTGTGCTCGGTTCTTTCATGTCCTTTATATAAATGGCAATCCAGATAATCATCAAGATTTCCATTGGCTCCCAAAGCAAAAATGGCATCTTTCCATGCCCATGCTGCTGCTTCGGAATCACAAGGGCAGCTTCTTGCTATTTCTTGGTGATTTCCTGCCTTGAGGGTAAGGAAATATTTTCCATCACCCTCTACAACACTATATCTTTCTTCTATTTCTTTATTTTTGAGAACAGATTGGATACCATTATCCCTTGCCTTCTCGGATTTATAGCCTTCGCTTCTGAAAATAACATCATTGTCTTTGGCCAGCATGGCAAAATAGGATTCTCCATCATGATTGAAGGTGCTGAAATCAGAATGTTCCTTTAATCTTTCATGCCCTTTGTATGATGGACAATCTAGATAATCATCCAAATTGCGATCTGCTTTCACCCCCATAATCTTATCCTTGATGATTAAGGCTGCCGCTTCGGTATCGCATGGACATGACCGACCGATTTCTTGGTGATTCCCGGCTTTGAGGGTTAAAAAATATTGACCTTTCCTTTTTCTGACAAGAAAGCGTTTTTCAATTTCACGATTTTTAGTGACGGATTTGATCCCATTATCTCGCGATCTATCTTTTGTATACCCCTCACTTCTTAACAGGATTTCATCCTTTTCTCCTAGAAGAGTAAAATAAAACTCATCCCCTTCTTTGAAGGTGTTGAATTCGGGATAGGTTTCGGAACGGGGATGCCCCTTGTATTTTTCACAATCCAGGTAATCTTCTACATGCGTGGATTTTTTGGCGGTTGCTCTTTTTTTCTTCCAAGCAAACATCGCCTTCCTAGCAGCTGTTTTTGATTTGTAAGAACAACTCCTTGCAATTTCCTGGTGATTGCCCGCTTTAAGAGACAAATAAAATTTCCCCTCCTCTTCAATGATAGAGTACCTTTCTCTAATTTTTCTATTTTTCAGAACGGACTCTATTCCATTGTCTCTTGCCGCTTCGGATTTATACCCTTCACTCCTCATCCTAACCTCGCCATCCAAGTCAAGCATGGCGAAATAAAATTCGCCTTCTTTTTCAAAGGTGCTGAAACCTTTGTGTTTTTCTGATTGCTCATGACCTCCATAGGCTTCGCAATCCAAGTAATCATCTTGCATAACTTTTACCTTGTTAAAATTTAAAAAAATAGAAAAATTGTAAGGAAACTCCCGGCTTTTGGAAGCTCTAAATCATTATTTTTGCCGGTTATTATCTGATTAGGATTTCAAAAGTTACTAAATGTAACGAACTTTTTGCTCATTACAAAATAATGACCAGAGATCGACACCGTCCGCCTTTATACATTGAATTATTAACAAAAAATAAAATTGACCAGCTACCTCGATTTGAAAAAACAAACGAATTATTTGAATCTTTTGTGGTAATATATTTCATGATGAAGGGAATTAAATTGGCTATTCGATTGTTTGGCGTATTTACCCCTCTCTAAATTCCCTAATAAAATCAAGCGGCGATGGAACAGGTTATACGAAAAACCATTGATTGGTATTTGATTTCTTACAAAGGATTATCAAGAGATACTTGGTTTTTGGCTTTGGTTACCCTTATAAATAGAAGCGGGACTATTGTAGCCTTGTTCCTTTCCATTTATATGGTTGAGAAATTAGGCTTCAGCAAATCTCAAACGGCTATTGTTTTGGCTTGTTCCGGAATAGGATCTTTTATTGGTGCTTATTTAGGTGGTGTGCTCACAGATCGATTCGGTTATTATAAGGTGATGTTCGGTTCTTTGATTTCAACGGGTTTATTCTTTTTTGTCCTGATGAAAATCACTTCTTTTATTCCTTTATGTATAGGTTTTGTTTTGTTGGGAATTATTGGAGATAGTTATCGCCCCGCGAGTGCAACTGCCTTGAGTGTATACGAGGTCAAAGAACAACAGGCGAGGGCTCTATCCCTGTATCGTTTAGCCATTAATATGGGATTTGTTGTTGGCAGTGCCGGAGCCGGGTTTATTGCTGGGAGCTGGGGCTATGATTGGTTGTTCATCATTGATGGGTTGACTTGTATTTTTGCAGGCATCTTCTTCCTTACTTTTTTAAAAAACAAGGAAAGCATCATACAAGAAGAAAAAAATGAAGACGAGACAAATGGACGTTCTCCTTATACTGATACTTGGTATCTTATGTTTTTATTTTCTTTATTTATTAGTGGGATTGCTTTTATGCAATTGTTCCATTCTTTTCCGGTTTATTGCAGGGAGGTGTTGTTTCTAAGTGAGGAAGCCATAGGTGGCTACATGGCATACAACGGGGCATTGATTTGTCTCTTGGAGATGCCCATGATTTATCTCATCGTAAAATATAAAAAAGAAACCCCTTCCATCATTTGGGGCATCTTCTTATTTGCCCTTTCGTTTGTTTTTCTGAATCTTGGATTGCATTGGTTTTTTGTTATCCTCTTTATGACTTTTGTCGTGATTGGCGAGATTATGAATTTCCCGTTGACGTATAAAATAGCACTGAATCGGAGTAGTGCCAAAACTCGAGGGCAGTATATGGGGATGTTCTCCATGATGTTTTCGGTAGTAGCCATTGTGGCTCCTTTTGGTCTGAAATTAGCGGAAAACACCAGTTTCTATTTTTTATGGTGGATTTGCGTCGGGCTTTGTTGTATTTCTACACTGGCTTTGTATGGTTTGAGGAGAGGCATGGAAGGTTGATTCCTATAATCAGCCCCTATCAAACTTAACAATAAATTAATCCCCAAATAAAGCATTACTGCCAAATTCTTTAGAAGTTCACTATTGGTTTTTACGTGTTCTAGAAATGACACATTATGGGTTTTTAACATCTGTTTTCAGGCATTGAATAAAAATCCAAAAAAATTGAAAACTGAACAGCAAAACTAGTGTGCAAAGGATAGGGAATGCCTACCTTCGTGCAACTTTTAAAACCGAACAAACATGGACGTAATATATAGTGTTCTGCAAATCCTCGGAGCTTTGGCTTTTTTCATTTATGGAATGAAAATCATGAGTGATGGAATCCAAAAAGCGGCGGGTGCACAATTGCGGAATATCCTTAGAACGATGACTAAAAATCGTTACTTGGGTGTAGTCACAGGATTCTTGACTACCGCTCTCATACAATCCTCTTCCGCCACGACCGTAATGACCGTTAGTTTTGTAAATGCGGGACTAATTTCTCTGGTGGAATCTGCGGGTATCATGATGGGTGCCAATATCGGTACAACTATTACGGGTTGGTTGGTTTCTTTTCTAGGGTTTAAAGTATCTCTTGCGAATTTGGCCTTGCCTATTTTTGCTTTTGCCCTTCCTATGTCTTTTGTTAAAACTGGCAAATGGAAACACTGGGGACAGTTCCTGATTGGTTTTGCGATTTTATTTATGGGACTGGGTTTGTTGAAGGCTTCTGTACCCGACATCAAGAGCAACCCGGAAATGTTGAGTTTCCTACAGGATTTTGTAGACCCGAATGCTGGATATTTCAAACTCTTATTTACCAATATTTTATTTGTGATGGTGGGTGCTCTGGTAACGGTGATTGTACAATCGTCTAGTGCTGCCATGACGATTACCATTGTACTTTGTGCACAAGGTATTATTCCTTTTCCGATTGCTGCGGCGATGATTTTGGGCGAAAATATTGGTACGACCATTACTGCCGAGTTGGCTTCTATGGTCGGGAATGTGCATGCCAAACGTTCTGCCCGTATCCATTCGATGTTTAATATTGTTGGGGTAACCTGGATGCTTTTGGTGTTGCCTTTCTTCTTGAAATTCGTTGCTTTTCTGGCTCAGAAAATTGGTGGTTTGGACGTATTGTCCACGTATAGTTTGGATGAAATAAAGGGTATGTCTGATGCGGCTTTTGATAATTATAAAGGTTCCAAAGCCTTTGGTTTATCCATTTTCCATACGGCATTCAATATGACAAATGTTTTGATCATGATCGGGTTTGTTCCTTTATTAGTAAAACTTGCCATTCAGACGGTAAAATCGAAAGGGGATGAGGATGAGGAATTCAGATTGGAGAATATTTCCAAAGGGGATACGCCCGAATTGTCTATCATTGAAGTACAAAAAACCATTGCCAAGTTTGGCGAGGTTACTGCCCGTTTGAATGATTTCTCTCAAGATTTGATTTTGGAAACGGATAATAAAAAACGACAAAAAATATACGAACGAATTGGTAAGTATGAAGAAATCAGTGATCGGATGGAAATCGAAATTACTGAGTATTTAACTTCTATGGCGAGAAAAGAGTTAACGGATCAAACGATGATTCGTACCCGTAGTATCATGAATATTGCTAATGATTTGGAACGTATCGGAGATATTTATTTTCAGATTTCTAAAACAATTGAAAGAAAGAATGAACAAAAGATATGGTTCAATCAACAGCAACGGGATAATTTAAAGAGTATGTTTGATTTGGTGGGAAAAGCTTTTGTTGTTATGAATACAAACCTCAATAATAAATATTCGGATGTAAGCAAAGAAGATGCCCGAAAAACGGAGGATGACATTAATGCTTTAAGAAATAAATTGAGAAAGGACGGAACCAAAGATATCCACAAGGAAGATTATAATGTAAAGAGTTCTCTTATCTACAATAATTTATATGCTTCTCTGGAACGGGTAGGTGATCATATTATTAATGTTACCGAAGCGATTGTTGGAGAAATTTAATTTCCATTTTTTTCATTTATAAAGCCAAGAATGAATTTTATTCTTGGCTTTATTTTTTTTCATCCATTCCATATCGTAAAACACGAACGGCTGCATCTAGTTCTCTGATTTTTGATTGTATGGTGGGCAAGTACATAGAAATGACTTCTCCTTGATCCAATTTAAAACCAATGGTTCCTATTTCTTCTTCTAGGATTAAATCATCCACTAAATCTTCTTCGTATTTTTTGGGTTCTTTTTTTTCTGCATCATCATCTTTTCTAAATAATATTTCTATTTGGCGGAAGGGTTGTTCTACTTTTCCTTCTTTATAAAAGTACATACTCCGATAATACAATATTTTATTTTTATAAATATGAACGACTTCTTTTCCTTTTGATGACCATATCCAAGAACGAAGCATGGTAAAAAATGCAATGAGGGCTATAGTCGTACAAATCAAAATTTCCATAAAACCGAAAAATACAGAATCGCCTTTATTCATTCTGAAATAAATAAAACCGAATACCAATAACAACACCAATAATAATATTATACTGATAGCGACATATACCATTTGCATCTTGGTGTGCTTGGGTCGGATTTCCATTTGGATATAGTCCTGCCCTTTTGATATTTCTGCTGGATTCATGTTCTTAAAAATTAAAATATTTTCCTAACCCTTAGTTCATATTACAAGATGATCTTCTATTTTCATATCGGTTTTTACTTTTCTTTTTTGTACAAATCGAAAAACAAGAATCACCATAAAAACATAAATGCTATTTACAACCAAATCGAATAAAACGGAATAGCTCATACTTGAATATACCCAAGATAAAAAGCCATCTGTATTTGTCCATCCTGTTACATGACCATATCTGTATTGGCTTATAATTACGATCCATTTCGAGTAGAGTAAAAAGCAAGATATCAGAATAGGAATAATTAATTTTCTCGATGAAAAACGAAGCCATAAAACAGTGAGTGAAACAATGTATAAAGAAAATTCCACGGGTTCAAAAACGAGATCTCCTATTTCATCTGTTAATCCAATGTACAACAACATTAAAAAGAAAAAAACAAAATATAGGAGATTGCCAATCACCAACATTCGGTTATTTATCAACATTCCCGTTTCGGATTTTTCTTTACTTTTCTGCCTAAGAAGTAAAAAATATAAAAAAGAAAAAACGTATCCGAAAGTGATATAATTCATTTATTTTATTTCCTTAATGCTTCTTCAATTTTTCGATCCATTATTTTATCGATCTGATGACGATAGCCAATAGATTGATATAAAATGTCATTATTTTGATCCAAAACAATATTCGCTGGAAATCCTAAAATAATATAATCTTCGATTATTTGATTAGCATTGGGAATGATATGATAATCGAAAGGAATTGTTTTGGTAAATTCTTTTACTTGGTGTTCATCATTAAATGTGAATGCAATAAATTCTACATTTTTATTATTGGCATATTTCTTTTTTAGTGCATTGAGTTCCGGAATTTCTTCTTTGCAAGGAGCACAAGTGACGAACCAGAAATTCAGGACAGCTATTTTTCCTTTTAATTTTTCCAAGGACCATTCTGTGCCTTTTAAATCTTTTCCAGAAAATGCAGGTGCATATTCTAGTTTTGTTGCCATTCCCGGAGGGAGTGGTATTTCTTTTTCTTCTTCGTTTTTAATTTCTACTTCTTCTTGTGTTCTTAGTACAATAGCTTTCGGTTCTCTTGTCGATACATCTCCAAAAACTTCATAAGTAAATTCATTTTCCCTCATGTAGTTAACCAACGGCATTCCTTTGAGTTGTTTTCCGCTAGAAATATAAACGGGTAATTCTTCTCCATCTATGGTGACTTGATAATCGCCTAATTCTGCTGTCGACATTTTTTTCATACCTTTTAGGCGTTCTTCTAATGTGGGGATTTTTACGACTTCTTTTTTCGGACTTTCAGTTTTTGTTGTTTTTTCTTTCGATTTACATCCGGCATGGAATAAAAATGGAAGGAGTATAAATAGTGTGTATATTAATGAGTGTTTCATTTTTTGATGATGTTTTAGTCATGTTGAATTTTCTTTTGCCTTGATGCAAAAGAAACAAAAAATCAAGACTGTATTCATTTCTTAACACTACAAAAGTTTGAAAAATCTAAACACAATAAACTCGCTTTCCCTAATGAACATTAATTAATCTCCATCAGCAATAAACCAACAAGCTTTTAAAATCATATTACTTGCTCAAACAGTATTGTGTTTTGACGACTTTTCTATACTTTTTCCGTTAAAATGAATAAGGTCAGAAAATATTTTCAAAAGAAACTAATCCAATATTTTTTCTACAAAAAATATTCTCTACAAAGCTAATAGAAAGGAAATAAATAATCGTTAAGGGAAGCATAAAAAAAGAAAAGGGGAGCCTTGCGGCTTCCCTTTCTATAACCAACTAAAACTCAAGAACTATTATCTTTAAGTAGTTGGCTTTTTTATTTTCCAACTACCTCTTTGTCGTAACCTAATATTTTTTTCAATGAGGTGGTTCCTTTGTAAGATAACCAGTACATCACCGGTACAACCACCAACGTCAATACAGTTGCAAAGACTAAGCCATAAATGACCGTCCAGGCCATCGGGCCCCACATCGCTACGTTATCTCCACCTATAAACATCTGAGGATCAAGGTGTGAGACCAATGTAAAAAAGTTAAAATTAAATCCGATGGCTAAAGGAATCAAACCTAGAACGGTAGTGATTGCCGTTAGAAGTACCGGACGCAGACGGGTCGCTCCTCCTTGTATAATCGCATCTTTGATTAAGGCCGAGGATAGTCGTTGATCTCGATGCAAACCCAGTTCTTCTCTTTTCCTTTTAATTAATAAATCAATATAATCTATTAATACAATGGCATTGTTCACGACAATGCCCGCTAAGGAAATAATTCCTACGCCCGTCATGATAATCACAATGTCTTCACCTGAAATCAATAATCCTAAAAATACACCTATCGTACTTAATACAATAGACAAAAGAATAATGATGGGTGAAGTGAAGGAATTAAATTGGGTGACCAGAATGATGAAGATCATAAACATCGCTAAACCGAATGCCAAGAATAAGAACGACATATTTTCTTCTTGTTCTTTTTGTTCTCCGGTAAATTCGAAAGACATTCCTTCTGGCAATTCGTAGCCCTTCATTTGCTCCTCCAATTTGGTAACGATTTCATTGGAATTATATCCTTCCAAAATATTGGACGAAATCGTTACCATCCGATTCATGTCTTTTCGTTTGATGGCAGTATAGGTTTCCCCTCGTTCGATATCTGCTACCGACTCTATCGGAACTTGTTTTACCTTTCCATCTCCTCGATCCCTAAAGGTGATTTTTTGAGTGATCAATGCTTCCTTATTGTTTCTGAAATCTTCGTTGGAACGCATAATAATCGGATATTCATCCTCACCTTTTTTATATTTGGAAATTTCCATTCCATATTGAGCGGTACGAATCGCCACCGCAATATCTCTTGTATTGATTCCAAACAAACGAGCCGACTGCCGATCTATTTTTACGGTTTGTTCGGGTTTCGCCAATTTTACATCCACTTTTAATCCTTCGATGCCTTGAATGTTCAAACTATTGAGAAATTCTACAATCTTTTTGGATTCTTGCATAATCCCATCCAAATCTTCGCCCACCAATTCGATGTTGATCGGCTTTCCTGTTGGAGGGCCATCCGCATTTTGTTCTACAGAAATTTGAACCCCTGCATATTTACCCAAAACTTCTTTCCGAATGGCTTTCATGGCATCCTTGCTCGATAATTCTCCTCTTTCGGATGTAGGAATGAAGGAAACTGTGAGTCTTGCCTTATTCGGCGATGAACCTGGGTCGGGTGGGCCGTTCGGGTCAGCGGTACCCTCCCCTATTTGGGTTAAGATGGATTCGACGATGGGCATGTAAGGTTCTACCGCTTTCGTCACTTTCGCTTCCATATCCCGCATCAAAGCATTGGTTTCTTCGATGTCTGTTCCTACATCCATTTCTACGAAAGCATTTACGTACAAGGGATCTGCAGAAGGGAAAAAGACGGAGTCAGGCATAAATTTCCCTAATAATCCGAGGGATAAGAATAATAATCCAATCGTGCTGCCAAATAATAATAATGGCTTGATTTTTCCATCCAAAGTGAATCGGATAAAACGGTTGTACACCCGTTCCAAAATCGGCAATACTTTTCCTTGGAAAAAGAAAGATGCCGGACGAAGGAATAGAACATTTAACAAGGTAAAAATAGCTCCGAACCCAAGCAAATTTCCTAACCAACGCATGTCGGGTCCACTGAATTCCATTTGTCGAGAATATTCAATATTGCCATAAGAGAAATCGGTTAATGAATTCATGCCTGTTATCAAGTAACAAGCAATCGCTGAAATCATCAATCCTCCGGAAATGATTAATCCTCGAATTACTTTTCTTCTACGTTCCTCTTTGTCTTCGGAGCGTTCATCAATTTTCATTAATGTCCGAGTTAGAACCGGATTGATGACCAATGCCACGAACAAGGAAGATGAGAGAACAATGATAAGGGTAATGGGCAAGTATTTCATGAAACTTCCCATCACACCCGGCCAAAAAGCCAGTGGTACAAAGGCTGCCAAGGTCGTGGCTGTGGAAGCGATGATCGGCCATGCCACTTCTCCGGCTCCTCGTTTTGCTGCTTCGATTCGAGGTACGCCTTCCGACATGTATCGGTAAATATTTTCTACGACTACAATTCCATTATCTACCAACATACCGAGGGCGAGAATCAAGGAGAACAATACCACCATGTTCATGGTAACGCCCATCAAATTCAATATCATGATACCCATGAGCATGGAAAGCGGAATGGCGATTCCGACAAACATGGCGTTTCTGATTCCGAGGAAAAACAAGAGTACCAAGACCACCAATATCACACCGGAGATAATCGAATTCTGTAAATTCGACACTTCGTTTCTCGTATTAATGGATTGATCATTAAAAAGGCTCACCTTTAGATCTTTGGGGAAGAAATTTTTCTCTGCATCTCTTACAATGGCTTTTATTTTGTCGGATGCATCCAAGAGATTGGCTCCGGATCGTTTGATGATATCACAAGAAACAACGGGCAAGGTGTTAGAACGAGCATAGCTGGTCCGCTCCTCAAAATCGAATTTGACTTTCGCTACATCCCTTAAATATACCGGGCTTCCCCTTTCATTTTTAATGACGATATTTTCGATTTCCCTCGCCGATTCGAAAAGACCCACCACCCTTACCGCACTCCTGAATCCGTTCCCGACAATCTCACCTGCGGACATGGTTACGTTTTCCTGTTCTATGGCTTCCTTGATATCATAATAAGAAATCCTACGGGCTTGCATGGCTGACAAATCCAATTGGATGGCCATTTCCTTGTCTACGGAACCCTTGATTTCTACTTCGGTAATTTCTTTGAGTTGCTCGATCCTATCTTGAAGATATTCGGCATAATATCTCAATTCATCCACACCATAATTACCAGAAAGATTAATGGAAACAATCGGCAATTCGGCTACATTCACATCTTTGATGATGGGATCTCTAGGCAGATCGTCGGGCAAATCTGCTTTGGCTTTGTCTATGGCATCTTTTACATCGATTTTGGCATCTTCGATTTTCACATCCGAATTGAATTCTACTTCTATGATGGAAAAATCCTGCATAGATGTAGATTCGAAGAATTTCATCCCATCCAATGTTTTGAGTTGTTTTTCGATGGGTCGAGTAACGAGACTTTCGATATCTTGTGCCGAGTTGCCCGGATAGGGCGTATTGACAAAAATCGTTGGCATCGCCACTTCGGGGTACTGCTCCTTGGGAATACTATTAAAGGACATGACTCCGAAAAGGAGAATCATGAAGGTTAATAGAAAAATGGTCAGTACATTATCTACCGCCCAAGAAGTTATACCGAATTCTCTTACGGAGACCTCATTGGCAGGTTCTTTTTTGCCTTCTTCTAGAAGCACCTCTTCGTCGTCTTCAATTTTTGAAATCAGCTCCTCTTGTACTGGTGCATCTTCCTCCAAGTTTTGGATTTCATCCTCATTCTGGATATTGGGATCGTCAGAACGTTCTTTTTGATCCTTTGGAGGGATTTTATCATCATCTTTTTTCTTAGCCATTGGTTTCTTCCGGTTTCGGTTCTACAATTTCAACATCTAACATTTGCCCTTCGGTTAGTCCTCTACCTCCTTTAGCGATGATCAATTCTTCGCCTTCCAGCCCAGAACTGATGACGACCATTCCTTCTTCCGAAGCTCCTGTTTCCACCAGAATTTTCTTTACCACATCGCCTTCTTCATTCTTATCTACGATATAAACATAATCGTTTCCTCCAAGGTCTTGACGAATCAATTCTTCTGGAATCATGATGGCATCTTTGATGGTTTCATCATTTATCATCATCATCGCCAAAAGGTTGGGTTTTAATATGCTGCCTGGATTCGACATCGTTACTTCTACTTCGAAGGTTCTATTGGAAGGATTTACGGTACGACCAATCAGACTCACCCTTGCTTTCTTTTCTTCTTCTATAGAAGGAAATTTTACAGTTACCCGATCTCCTCTTTTTACATTCTTCAAGTATTTTTCGGGTACGCCCGCTACTACTTTCACTTGATTGGTATTCATGATCATAAGGATCGGTGAGCCAGGTCCTGCCATTTCTCCCTGCTTGATCATAACTCGATCTATCACTCCAGATACAGGTGAATAAACATCGGCCTTTGTTTTCTGGAATTTTACGGCATCTATAGATTTTTGAAGACTCTCCATATTGTTTTTCGCTTGGAGATATTGCATTTCTGAACCGATGTTTTGATCCCATAATCTTTTTTGCCTTTCATAGACTGTCCTTGCCAATTCTAAGCGTTTTTCCAATTCGGCTACTTGCTTATCTACTGCTTCCAAATCGAGTCTAGCTACAAGGTCGCCTTTACGAATAGATTGTCCTTCTTCCCAAGTCATTTGGATTAAGCGTCCGCCCGACTCACTGCTTGCCATAGTTGGATTATCTGCCCGAACCGATGCTTGTATTTCCGCATAGGATTTAAAATCTTTTTTAATGGATTTCATCGCCGTAACTGATGTTTTTTTAGCAACCGTCGTATCTTTTTCTTCGATTTCTAATTCTAAATCCTCTATGAATTGTTCCATCTTTCTTTGGGATAACTTTGCTTCGGATAGCAGCTCCCTCATTTTATCGAGGTCTTTTGGCATTTCTTCCGGAAATGTAACTTCCAGTTTTGTTTTGTCTACTGTTTCAGTTTGGCAGGAAGCCATCAGCCCTAACAGACAAATTAAATACAACCACCTTTTCATTTGTTATGATTTTTTCACTTTCGTGTGATACGAATAATTTTTTAATTCCCTAATGCTTTATCCAACTCTACTTTTGCTACGAGAACATCATACCGAGCATTCGTATAATTGGCTTGTGCTTGGAAGAGTCCTTGTTCTGCCGTTGTTATTTCGAGGCTAGAACCTACTCCTTCCTTATATTTAATCTGGGATGTTTTATAAATCTTATCGGCTAGCTCCAGATTTTTTTTCCTGTCGGCTAACCGTTGCTGAGCATTCAAATAATTGGTTCTTGCATTTTGTACTTGAAGGGCAATCGCATTTTCAAGGCGAGTCCGACGGTTCTTAACCATTTCCAATTGCAGTTGTGCTCTTTGGACTTTTGCCTTTTTATCAAATCCATCAAAAATGGGAACATTTAATTGTAAGCCTACAACGCCCGTATCGAACCAAGAACCATCTTTGAATTTATTGCCTTGCCAGTTCCAATCGTAGGCACCATAAGCAATTAACTGAGGAAGATAACCATCTTTGTACCTCTGTACATTCAATTCATTTAGCTTAATGGCTGATTGAACTACTTTATATTCTGATCGTTGAGCATAGTCAATACGTCCATCCAAATCATCATCTGAGGGTATAGTCAGCAACCTTTCTAAATTATCTGATACATCAATTTTTTGTTCCATGGGATAGCCCATTGTAAATTTTAAATAATTGAGTACCAATTCTTTTTGATGGGAAAGGTTTTCTTTTTCTGCATCCAAATTTGCCAAAGATAATTCTAGACGATCCACATCCAATTGTTCTACAAAACCCGCCTTGTATAATTCTTGGGTTTCATAAAACAACCTCTTAAGGTTTTCAATATTCTTATCCAGAATCTTTCCATTCTCCTCAATGATTAAGGCCGGAAGGTAGGCTTCTCTGATGTTATTCCTTACTTCATCCCGTTTAGAGTCTAGAGATAATCTTGCTTGATTGGTATAATATTTTGCGGCTTCCAATCCTGTAAAATAACTACCATCAAACAATAGGGTAGAAAATTCCAAGCCCATTTTAAAGGTATTATTCGTACCGAATTGCACTTCGTTGTTGAAATTGGGATTCACTTGCCCAGTGGTTGGATCTATTCCAAATTCATCTGGTAATATGGTTACTGGTAATTTGAAATAATAATTATAATTGGATGTAAAATCCAAGTGAGGGATTCCAATCGACTTGGCTTCTATTACCCTTTGATCTGCATCTGCCACATCGATTTGTGCATCTCTAATTTCAATACTGTTATTCAATCCATAAGCGATTGCTTCTTCTAGGGTGAAAGCTCTAGAATTTTGAGCATTTCCCATACTCCCGATACAGATGATTGCAATAGTTATCCAAATTCTCATACTTCGGCGTTTTCGCTTAAATGTTTTTCTAATAATTTGAGTCCTTTTTTGGATGCTATACCGTGTATGTGGTAATTAATGAATTCCAAAAATAATTTTTCCCGGTTGTATTTCTTCATTGGAAAAATATCCTCATCAACTAATACCATAGATTTCCCTACATAAAATTTAGCTATGATATCTGCCTGTAAATTATCTCTGTAAAGTCCTAATTCAATTCCTCTATCTATGTTGCCTTTAATCACACCATAAATGTGGTCTTGGTGGAGCGACTCCATCAATTTCCAACTTTCGCCATAATATTTTTGGAGATCATACATGGTAGAAGGATTCAACTGTCTTAACATGTAGGCAATGTGCCTTGCCATATTCAACATTTCATCAATGGGATCTTTCGATTCACTGATGATTCTTGTTATATCTTCTTTTTCTTGTAGTAAATGAAGGGCAATTGTTTTATTGATTAGATCCGCTTTATTATCTACATATAAATACAATGTCTTTTTAGAAATACCCAGTTTTCCGGCAATGTCATCCATTGTCACACTCTTCACTCCATATTTCATGAAGAGTTCATTTACTTTAGATAATATTTCTTTTTCCTTGTCCATTATGGGTACAAATGTATAAGAATAAAACACGGGAAACAAAAATAGGTTCTAAAGTTTCCTAAGTTTTATCAGTTTTAACAATTCTTTCTCAGAAGTCTTTTTTGCAATCAGAATAACACTATATTTGATTGAAATGGGTAGCAAAAAAATATATCACATATTGGGGCTTATGTCCGGCAGTTCTTTGGATGGACTGGATATCGCATTTTGTAAATTTGAATTGGATGAAGGGAAAATTAACTGGGAAATATTACAAGCAGAAACACTTTCTTATGATTTAAAATGGAAACTGAGACTTTTGGATCTGCCCCATCATACTGCTTTGGATTTTGCAAAGACACATACCTATTTTGGGCATTATATGGGAGAGTTAGTCAATACATTCATTCATAAACACAACATCGAAGCTGATTTCATTGCCTCACATGGACATACTATTTTCCATTATCCAGAAAAATTACTGACTGTCCAAATTGGTGATGGAGCCGCCTTAGCCAGCAAAACAGGACTGCCGGTTATTTGTGATTTCAGAAGCCATGATTTAGCACTTGAAGGAGAAGGAACGCCTTTGGCTCCTACCGCCGATCATTATTTATTCCCCGAGTATGATTTTTTATTAAACCTTGGAGGCATTGCCAATATTACCCACCAAAAAAACGGAAAAAGAACAGCTTTTGACATTACTCCCCTCAATCAAGTTTTAAACGAATTGGCCATGCATGAAGGGCTAGAATATGATGAAGATGGAAATCTAGCTCAATCGGGAGCATTCATTCCAGAATTATATGAATATCTTAATCGATATCCCTATTATCATAAACCATTACCTAAATCATTGGACAACCAAAATATTAAAAAACAATTCATCCCCAAAGTCTTGAACTTTGAAAGTTCGAATGCGAATAAACTACATACTTGCTGCAAGGTTTTCGGGTATCAGATAGCTCAAGTCATTGCATCTTTTGGGGTTAATGACCATTCTAAAATATTAGTAACCGGTGGCGGGGCTTTCAATGTTTTTCTTATGAATTGCATTCAAGAAGAATTAGGAAAAAAAATGGAAATTCGGCTTCCTTCCAAGGAAATCATTATGTTTAAAGAAGCATTATTGATGGCTCTTCTTGGATTATTAAGGGTTGAAAACAACATCAACTGTTTTTCTGAAATAACAAATGCACTATCCGATAGTATTGGTGGTGCCATTTATCAAGGAATAAAAAAACATATTTAACCATATGTCTAAAAAAGTATTTGTAACAGGAGCTACCGGACTTGTCGGTTCACATCTCGTTCCCTTATTATTAGAGAAAGGATATGATGTTAGGGCTAGCAAGCGGGAAAGTAGCAACATGGATTTGGCACAATCATTTGTAGATAAGATCGAATGGGTTGTAGGAGATATTTTGGATGTCCCTTTTTTAGAAGATGTTTTGAAAGATGTAGATTGGGTTTTCCACTGTGCTGCCATGGTTTCATTTTCTCCGAGAAAGGTTCAGCAAATGATGGATGTGAATGTGACTGGAACGGCAAACTTGGTTAATATTTCACTTCACCATACAATAGAAAAATTCATCCACACTAGTTCAATTGCTGCAATCGGCAGACCCATCTCCCATACTGACATGATCACAGAAAAGACAAAATGGCAAGAGAGCTCTATGAATTCTTTTTATGCAAAAAGTAAATTCCAAGCAGAACTTGAAGTATGGAGGGGTTTTGCAGAAGGGCTACCTGTTATCATTGCCAATCCGTCGGTTATATTAGGCAAAGGTCATTGGGATACCGGAAGTTCTAGGTTATTTTCGAATGTGAAAAATGGCTTGAAAGTATATCCCCCCGGTTCTACTGGTTTTGTGGATGTTCGGGATGTTGCTGAAGCATTACTACTTTTAGCTGAAAAAAACATCATTGGGGAGCGTTTTATATTGAATGGTACAAATGCTCCATACAAAGATTTTCTGGATTCGACTGCACAAGAATTAGGTGTAAAACCTCCTAGTATTAAAATTACCCCTTTGCTACAAGCTCTATCTTGGAGAGTGGAAAAAGTACGTTCTTTTTTCACAGGCAAGAGTCCTTTGGTGACTAAGGAAACTGCACAATTAGCTTGTTCTACCTATCAATATTCGAATGAGAAATCAAAAGCAATTGGAATTACTTATAGGAATTTGGATGATACGATTCGGCACACTTGCCAATTTCTGAAAGGGAGCTAAGGGAAGAAAGTTGTTGTTTTTAGTTATTGAGTAGATTCTTTCTATAGACATCAAACACAAAAAAGCCTTCTGGAAAATTCCAGAAGGCTTTTTTTGTAATGAGGACTAACCTTTTTTTGATTAGTACTTCACTGGAGCAGAACCGCTAGTTCCGAATCCACCAGAAGTAGTTCCAGAAGGTGATCCCATATCCATTTCTCCGTTACAGATTCTAAACTCAACACGACGGTTGATGAAAGAAGAAGCGTTGGTATCAACTAGAGGTGTTTCTTCTCCACCATAGTTAACTTTCAAACGACTTGGAGAAATTCCATAAACTTGAACCAAGTAATCAACAGCTGTCTTAGCACGGTTGTAAGAAAGTGTTTGGTTGTAATCATTGTTATTCAATCTGTCAGTATGACCAACAGCAACAACACAGATTTCAGGACACTCTTTCATTACACGAGCAATGTGGTGCAATTGAACTTTAGCATCAGCCTTCAAGCTGTATTTGTTCAAATCGAAGTGAATCATGGGTAAGAACCAATTAGTACAACCTGTGTTGCCTACAACTTGAGTTCCACCTACTCTATCCACATCCCATTTCTCAGCTTTACCAATTCTGATGATATCTTCTTTAGTCAAGCACTCTTCACATACTTCAACTTCAGGAGCAACTCCTTTCTCATCTACATTAGAGATCAAGTCGAATGGAGTGTAAGGCTCTTCATCATCACAATCGAATACTCCATCACCATCGCTATCTAAACGACGACCTTTTGTATCAACTGGACAACCTTCTGGTGTGTCTGGTTCTTCATCGAACTCATCAACAACACCATCACCATCAGCATCTTTCAAAGTGAATTTGTTCTTTTTCAACTCAGCGATATCTCTCATAGAAGCATCTAGAGGATTCACCCAGTAAAGAGGCTCAACAGCATCTTTTCTCATTAAGTTGAAATTGATTTTCAAGTTTGTGTAGTGAGGAACATCTACGTTACGTCCTGCTACGTGACCATCTAAATCATCATTCAAACTTACCATTGCTTGGTGCTCTAAAGCGATATTCAAGCGCTTTCCGAATTTGCGAGCAATTCCAGCACCTACATCTACAGATGGCATTAATGCGAAATTGTCCTTACCTAGTAAGTTGAAATCTTGATAACCAGGTACATCTACATCTCCATCATCAGGATTACCATTACCATAAACAAATGGAGTTTCGTAAGATTTGTCTAGGTAATCCTTAACCGCTTTGATACGATCTCTGTTCAACCATTCGTTATTGTTTTCACTTGATTCGACAATAACAGACATTCCCGGATTACCATTTCTATCTACATAGTGGCTATCTCCATCCAATAAATTGGTTTTCCCTTTGTAGTACATCAAAGATGGACCAGCAAAGACATAGAAATTCCATTTATTCTCTTTCTTATGGAAAAGAATATTTGAAATATTAGCAATGAAATGCCCAGAAACCCAACCAGTTGTAGTTTTATAGTTTCTGTAAAATTTAGACCCATGGTTGTAACCTAAAGCTTCATAAGTAGCTTGAGGAAGTTGGATACCACTACCTTCATCGTCATCTGAAGTGTTGTATCCCATTCTTGAACGTCTATCTTCTAAACCGAAGTTTTGACCGAAGACTCCTTGAACTCTCCAAGACATGGTGTAATTAATAGCCCTTCTAAGATGGAGACCAATCCCCCAACCTGGGCGTGCATAAACATCACCGTGAATAAAGTGATGACCAATACTAAGACCTATTTCAGTCCCGTGTTTGGGTTTAGGAGGAAAGTACTTATCGTCTGAAACTTCAGTTCTCTCCTCATCTTGGAATCCTTCTGAGGATCCTTCATAAGATGGTACGTCTAAACTACTCTGCGCAAACGTAAATGTAACGCAAAACAGCAAAACCAACAAAGCGTAAATTCTCTTCGTCATAGGG
>JAHDDR010000199.1 GCA_020629255.1 Saprospiraceae bacterium
AAATAAATAGGTATCGTTCTTTTCGTTTGAAAGAAAAGTAGCATAATTAGAAATTCCTTCTTCTATCTTTTTCAAATTCATTGATTCTCCAAATAAGCCTTTAAACGATATTTAATGTTTTCTCGAAAATTCATATAAAATAAATCGTAATCGTAATTATGCATATTACCTCCGGGGAGCATCATTTTATAAAAATGAGATGTCTTTGGTTTTGAAATATAAACAAAGCCATCCTCTCTCAATTGTGCACCACATTCTTCTTGTCTAGGTGTAGAAATTCCAATAGTATCCAAACCCATTAATTCATCCGTACCAAATAAATCCCTGTTTATTTTTTGCGGATTTTTTTGTACTAACAATACCGCCCCTAAATTATTTTCAGCATTTATTTTTTCGTAGGATTGCTGGAAGGAAATGGGATTAACGCCGATGGGCTTTTTACCCGCCCTTTTTATCCATTTATTTTTATCGGAATACCAGACCTCGGCTCTGTCTAATACATTAGAGGGTTTTCCTTTTTCCAAATAGGTATCCCAAGCAATAACGGAATTAAAATCATGGGGGAATTGCGACATTTTTAATTGTTGAAAATGTCCTTTCGTAAATCTTTCTTCCGGAATTCTAAATCCAACGATATATGCCGCAATCATTTTTTTTGCTGCATCCGATTTATCGATGACTTCTTCTAATAAACGAGCTGCATGGCAAGTACCTTGACTGTGGGAGGCAATAAAAAAGGGTCGGCCGTTGTTCTCGTGTTCTAAATAATATTCGAACGCTTTTTTGAGATCCTCGTAGGCAACCTCTAATGCGGAACGTCCTTGTTCAGTATTCCATAAAAAAGAATAGAAAGTAGCTTGCCTGTATTTCGGAGCAAAAATCCGGCAAGAGGAATTAAACACGCTTGCTTGCAAAGGCATCAATACTTCTTCGATTAATTCGGTGGCTTGTGGATTTTTAAAATCGTAATTCCAATTGTTTTGTCCGAAATAGCTGGTGGGGTGCATATAGAAAACGTCGGCTGGAAAATCCGATGCTTCATCTGCCACACCCTTGGGCTTAAAAAAAGCTTTGCTTTCTTTATTCGGGTGTGCTGCCCAAAATTGCAAATCGGAATAATTCGGTGTTTCAGGTATTTTATTTTCCTCGAATTTTACTTTTGGAACAACCCGTTTTGCCCATTCTTTAAAACCTAACAAATCTTTTACCCAACTCATGTATTCTTATTCTCGAATGACTTGAAATGTACCCGACCCTTCTTGAGTTTGGATATCCAAATAATACATTCCATTAATATTCGGCAAATTTAATTCTACTTGATTTTTTTTCGGCAAATATCGAGCAATTTCTTTACCGTCTACGGCTCTAATTATGAGCGAATTAATTTCGACACCCGCTCGAATAAATATTTTGCCATCTATCGTCGGATTCGGAAATATTTTCAAATTTATTTTTTCGGAAAATTCTTCTGTACTAGAAGCCTCTACCATAATATCATTTAATTCATCTTGAGAAATAAGTACAATAGATGGGTCTGCATTATTATACATGTTTTCAAAAAGATTAATTTCCGGTGTCGATTCATTAAACATTTCTTCCATCCATCTAGGAGGTAAAGATTGGTAATGTACATTCGCTACAACATTTATCATCCCCGAAAAACCATTTAAGGGAATATGATAATGTATGATATCCGTTCCATTTCCTCCACCAGGGTCAGTTTCCGTGGGTGGCAATTCAATATTAAAATTATCATCCGAAAATGCTTCTCCAATAATCGCAACCGTATCATAGGAAAAATGATCTTTTCTGAAGCCAATGGGAGGCAGGCGGTTATCCTTCAAGGTCATGGCTCCTCGACTTAGAACCGTTGAGAAAACGCCATTCACATCTCCATTCACGACTTCATAAATTTGTACTTGCTCCTCTTTTGTTATCACATCGTAATGTGGTTCGAAATTCGGATCTACATGCTCCACTTGATTATCCGTTCCTATTTTCCCGGAATGAAATAATGTATTTCCATCATCATCCAAAACCTGAAACTCTACAAATGCAATCCGACTTGGGTAACCCGATGGAAATTTATGCCCTGCTTTATTGGTTAAGGTGAGTTTGAAATATGCCGTATCATTTTCTGTCGTTACATGTTCCAATTCGGAATCCAAGGTTCTCTGCTTCAGCATTCGAGTCGTGGCGGCCATCACCGAATCGAAATGAATGGGAGCAGCATCAATATCCAAAATTTTCAAATTATTTTTTATAAGATTCAGCATGAAAACATTGGCTCCGGCCAGTTCGTGCCTTCCGAAAGGATACCTATGATCCAAATTCGCATAACCGGTCGCAATGACGATGGAGTCTTCCACACGTGGCATGTGACACGCTTGGCAGGAAATACCATTAAAAGGATAATTGGAATTGACCCACTCTTGATACGTTGCTTGTTCCACCAATTCTCCGCCTGTCGGATTACCATCTAGATCCAAGGTTTCTACAACCAAGGTATGGCAAGAGGCACAAAGTCCGGCATCGTTGATGTGTGCTCCATAAACCGGTTCAGCTCCCACGTAAATTTCCATCGGGCCAGCGAATACATCTTCGCCATAAGGCCCATATAAAACATCTGTCGTATCGTAATTGATTTGCCCGGTGTTCAATGCACCGATGCCCTCTGCCGACATTTGATGGCAGGCCACACAAGAAACACCGTCCAAACCAATGGTATCTGCCAATAAATCATCCATGGTATAATGGGATTCTCCCATAAAAAATGCATTGTAATGCCCCATGGGTGCATGGCAGGAAGTACAGGTGTTTTCGATATCGTCTTTATGGGCAGGGTTGACCAATACTTCATGGCTCACCTTCGCCCTCCAGAATGGATCTTTGGCAGAATTCGCCATCATGGTGGCACGCCAATCATCGAAGGTATTGATATCGTTGCCTTCAGAATCATGCATAGCGAAGTCTAATGGATCGGAGCCGTGGCAACCGCTACACCAAGAAGATGTTTTGAAATAAGTGGTAGAATCATCGGGTGGAGAATTGGGCGAAATGTTATGTATGGAATAATATTTCAATTCTTTTGCCGTATGGAATGTTAAGGGTGTCGATGCTTTGGATTGGTTATCTATGGGTATAACCGCCATTATAATGATGAACATCAAAACAAAAGCACCAATAATGGTAGAACGAACGGATTTATTTTTTATGCTCATGATGTTTCTACTTTTTTCGAAAACGATGTCGATGTCGTGAAATTACATATTACTTGGTAGTTTTCCATAATTCGGATTATTTTTAAAGCCTAATGCAAAAAAAGGAACCCAACATATCTTTTCATTCTCAGGTATTGTCGAACTGTATGAGTTTGCTCCCTTCTTCGGCTAGGGCGTATTCTTTACAGGATGCTCTCCGATTGGGTGAAAAATGCAGGGCTTTATTTTTGGATGCCCGTTTGCATGAAACTGTCCCAGCAGCCGTGTGGGATTTAAAGAATTTGGAGGTATTGAACCTTAGGGGAATCGCCTTGCCTATTATTCCTGAAAAAATAGGGCAATTCAATCAATTAAAAATATTGGATGTTTCGGGTTGCGATGAAGAACAAGTTGTTCTTCCAAATATCCATTTAAAACTGGAAGGTTTATTTATTTCTAATTCGCAACTTAATACTATCCCAGATTGGATTTTAAACATAGATTCTTTACGCTGTTTATTCCTTAAAGATTGTCGGGTAAATAACATTCCAAAAACTATTCATAACTTATCTTTGCTTGAAGAATTCAATCTTAAAAATAATAACATTAAAAATATCCCTTCTTCTCTTTTTTCTTTAAATCGTTTAAAAAAACTTTTTTTACCACAAAATAAAATCTCCTTTTTAGATGAAGAAGTCAAAAAATTAGTCGCTCTACGTGAATTGGATTTATCTCAAAACAAAATCCAATCGCTTCCTCAACCTTTAGGCAGTTTAGGTCGATTAGAAAAACTAGATGTTTCACATAATAAAATCCAATCGCTGCCTGATTTTATTGGAAAATGTCATTCTTTATCGAAATTGTTTTTGTCGAATAATCAAATCGAAAAATTACCTGATTCTATTGTCAACTGCCCTATTTCCCATTTGGATATCTCTAATAATTCTTTGATTGAGCTTCCTAAAGAATTCCATTCTACACCTCGTCTCAAAGAATTAAATTTATCTAATAATAAAATAAAAAAATTACCTCCGCTTTTTGAACAATTAAAAAATCTACAACACATTACTTTCAAAAAAAATATTTTCGAGGGTTTTCCTTTTCCAATCTTAGGCTTAAAAAAAATAAAGAAAATAAATGGACTCAAAATAAAATCCAATATTAATACCAACATTAAACCATTACTCCCCTTCATCCTTTCTTGCAACAAGTATGACATCCCTTTTGAACAAAGAATTTTATGGTGGACTATTTTTTCGAACATTGAAGAAGAATCAAGAACCAATATCTCCTCGTTATTGGA
This sequence comes from Saprospiraceae bacterium, assembly GCA_020629255.1. Lineage (GTDB taxonomy): Bacteria > Bacteroidota > Bacteroidia > Chitinophagales > Saprospiraceae > JAHDCE01. The sequence goes on from JAHDDR010000199.1 coordinate 4,504, forward strand.
TTGCCCTTATTTACCTTTTAGGAAATCTGCCATTTCAACCCTCACGAAAGAATCTGAAAAAACGAGCTTAAAAAACTCATCCTTTTTTATTTTAGGCAAGGTTCAGAAAAATAAAATATATCAATTATTTTTGGAAAACAATTTTCGATTCGATACTTCATTTACCGAAGAAACCACACATATCGTCCTTGGACAAGGAAGGATAAAAATCCCTAGCAATTTCAAGGGTATTTTTTTAAGACAAGAACAGTTCCTCTCTCTTTTTGAAAAACCAGAAACACATAATTTTACTTGGAAAAAACTAGAAACGATTGAAAAAATAAAATTACTGCTTCAAGGAAATAAACAGAAAAAAGAGCTGGGTTTGCTTTTGTTACAAGACAAGGAACTCCCTTCTTCTTTGCACATCCCTTTGCTTGTCATTATGTACACAGAGCCTTTAAAATCATTGAGAGACAAGGCAAGGAAATTATTAGAAAAACGAATCCCTTCCAATTATTTAAAATTATCCAAAAAGGATTTTAATTCGAATGAACATCAAATTTACAATCTTTTTGAAAGATTGGAAATGCAAGGAGAAAAGCCTTTGGAATTGTGTCAAGAAATTTTCAATACAACTCAGAAGGGCTGGAGTTATTTATATAAAAAACACCATAAAAATGTTTTCAAATCACTCGTTAAAAATAATTATTTGGATTTATCTCGTGCTGATTTAGAACAAATCCCAGAAGAAATGTTATTATTAAATGAAGTAACAAAAATTAATTTATCCCATAATAAAATTAAAAAAATAAGACCCGAATATTTGCTTTTACTCAGACAAATGAGTGAAATTAATTTATCAAAAAATCCCATACAAAAAATACCTGTTGATTTTTTTGCGTTTAAAAATCTTAGATTTTTACATCTTAAAAATTGCGACAAATTAATTATCCATAAAAAAGAATGGCAAGAAAAAGCCCCTTGGGTTACTTTATTTATTTAATAATTTATTTTTGATAATTCCTAATAATGGTTCTTGTATATTTCCGTTTGTTGCTACAATTTCTTTTCCGAAAATATAATTTTCTCCATCATTAAAATCAGAAACAAAACCGCCAGCTTCTTTGAGTATGATTGCACCTCCAGCAACATCCCAAGCATTCAATCCGAATTCATAAAACCCATCTATTCTTCCACAGGCGACATAGACTAAATCTATGGCAGCAGATCCCAAACGTCTTACGCCTCGGGTATTTACCATTAATTCATAAAAAACATCTACATATTTCCTCATCATATCGGGGTGTTCATACGGAAAACCGGTCACCAAAAGTGCTTGCCCAAAATCCTTTTGTTGGCTTACTTTTATTTTTTTTCCATTTTTGTATGCACCACCATTTTGCCAAGCATAAAATAAATCATCGTGCATAATATCATACACCCAACCGCATTTGATTTCATCATTTTGTACCAGTGCCACACTTACAGAAAACAAGGGAATACCATGCAAAAAATTCGTTGTACCGTCTAGGGGATCTATTACCCAAGTCCATTCTCCTTTTTGTTGCTGCACGGTCTTTTCTTCCGTTAAAAAAGTGGCAGAAGGAATGATTTCGCCCAAGCCTTCGACTAATATTTTTTCGGCATTTTTATCGACATAGCTCACCAAATTATTCAGTGATTTTTGTTCGATTTTTTCCAAGCCTACTTTACCAGATTCACCCCGAATAAATTCTCCCACTTCTTTTACTATTGGAATTACTTGTTTGGTGATATTTTTTAAATCCATCCGAAAATATTTTAAAAACAAAAATGGGGAAGCGAATGCTTCCCCATTTTTGGAACAGTGAAAATCAAAATTTAGAAATTGAATTTCACACCCAATTGAATACCTATACTTGAATAATTTTCTCTCAATGCTAATTCATCCAAAGCAGAATTAGGATCAAAATTATCATTATATGCCGGATTGTTCGTGCTTCCGTTCAAAGCATCTACGTAGTTGATCTCTTTTTCAGAAAGAGGCACTTCATCAATACTAGAATACAAACCAAGTGCTGCCAATTCCAGAGGATCTTGACCTAAGAAACCTAAGAACGTATTCACTCCAGTTAATAATTCTTCCAAAGAAATCGGACTATTCTCCAAACGGTATGTTCCGTCATATTGTGAAACAATAGTTTGCTTAGATTTAATCGTTAATGCCACTAAGTGAGCTTCTCCAAAAACAGAGATCAAATCTGTAACTTGATATTCCAAACCTAATGCGGCATCGAATCCAACAGAAAACTGCCCTTCGGTTCTTGCTTTCCCTTCTACTTCTCCAGCTAAAGAAACACCCGACAAGTCAGGAAGGCCCGGAATTGGAATAGGTAAATTAATTTCTGTAGACGTCAAGGTAGCTCTTACATTTGTATCCGTATGCCCAGCAACAGGAATCATTACACCGAAACGAGCATAAGGAGCCAATTTCCCACTACCTCCTCTTACAATAATACTCGGAGACAATCTCATTTGACGGGTTCTGAATTCTCTTTCTTGTAATACAAAAGCATTCAACAAAGTAAATTCTTGACCTGCAGCTTGAATACTTGCCGGCATGTCTTCGAAAGTAACATCGTGTACTTTTGATGTACCCAATGAGTAATCGAATGCCAATTGGATGCCTACAAATTTATTGAACATGTAACCTATTCCAATTCCTGGATATATGCCTGGAGCCGAAGTACCATAAATATTTTCAGCATTGTCCAACGACCTATCCTGCCCTAAAACAGAAGGAACAACGGAGAAGCCATATCCTACATTCGCCTTTACAAAAAGACCTATTTTTCTTTTTTCTGTTTCTTCTTCTTGTGCATTAACACTTACCGCCAAAAAAAGGCAAAGAATAAGCGTTGTAATCTGATTAATTCTTTTCATGTTGATTAAAAGATTTAGCTATTTGAATAAAATTTGATCGCAAAATTATAAATATTCTTTGGTGTTCTGGAAAAGTCGATGTAAAATTATAAAGTTACTTTTTTTGATCTGCATCAAACTCTCGTTTTAACTTACTGAATGCTAAAGCATCATAATAACGGCCATTTAAAAA
>JAHDDR010000200.1 GCA_020629255.1 Saprospiraceae bacterium
GATAGCCTAATATCCGCTCAAAATTATGTTACCAACCCAGAAAACGGAGATTATATATTGCACATAGAAGCTTGCGATGGTTCCATCATAGATACTATTTCTGTATTCTACGATTCTACTTGCGTATTTCCCGGAGATGTTTGGAAAGATGCCGTGGTTGATGAAGCTGATCTAGCCTATGCCTATTATGCACAGGGTGAAACAGGACCCGCCCGTCCCGGACAATTCGAAACGAGAGAACAAGCCTTTACCTATGATGGAAATTGGGGAAAAAATATAGCGGGTTCCATCCTTAACATGAAACATGCCGATTGCAACGGAGATGGTGTCGTAGATCGACAAGACATTATTATTGTAGAAAACGAATTGGGCCGAACACATACAGAACCCTTAGTCGGCTCTCCCGATTACAATTTAACAGGGACTCAAGTTGTTGCCCAGATAGATTACCTCAGTTCTGACTCTTTGGATTACACCTTACATTTTCTTGATGATTTTGGTACGGAGGTAGAATTACTCGCATTGGTGGGCAACATACAGTTGTCACACAACGGGCCTACTAGTAATTTTCCATTACTAACGCATGGTATGGGATATGAAAACAGCAACCTAGGAGACACCAGCATTTTGTATGGTCGCCACAGTGATTTTAATATCTATAATGGAGAATCGACTTTCCATGTGGGTCGCATTGATCGATCCAACGCCATAGTACAGGCAGAAACGCCCGTAAGTATAGAAACCACTACACAAAAACTATCCAACTTCTGTTCAACGATAGTTGACCAAATAGATGGAACTGATTCCTTAAAAATGGAATTTGCTTTTAATGATGTTTTAAGCATTGATAAAGAAGGGAATCTTTTGAAATTTGCTACTTCAATCATGCATGTAAATGTGAGCAACGATTTACAAGCTGTCATTAATACAACGCCCTCTACATGTAATGAACATGGAAAAGCAACGGCAGATATTTATGGAGGCATACTTCCTTATGCGTATGCTTGGTCTACAGGAGGTACCACAGAAACAGAAAGTAATTTATTACCCGGTTTTTATGAGGTAACCATTACCGATGCCCAAGGTATTTCCTTGAGCAAATCTTTTGAAATAGGCGGAGAAGATATTTTAACGACGAGCCTTGCCATAGGGGCATGTGGAGAAACGACAATTTTTCCGAATGGAGGATCGGGCAACTATCAGTTTACTTGGTCTGATGGAGAAAACACGGGTTCCAGTACACAGATGTTAGGTTATCATACTGTAACGGTTACCGATGAAATATCAGGTTGCGTAAAGATCGTTGGATTCCATATCAACAGTGGATTACTCATCGAGGCACATCCTACCGATAAGTTGGGCGAGATAGAAATAGACGTACAAGGAACGGCGCCTTATTCCTATCAATGGAGTCATGGAGATACTGGGGCAAGCAGTATATTGCCCCAAGCAGACACCTATACGGTTACCGTTACAGATGCAGCAGGTTGTGTGAACTCTATAGTATTTGAGTATCCATTGGATATTATTTATGTCAACCATGCCGCTACCGGTTTGAATAATGGAAGGAACTGGATTGATGCCTTCACCGACTTGCAAGATGCTTTGGCTTCTGCTACAAACAAAAGTGAAATTTGGATAGCACAAGGCACTTACTACCCTACCGATACGCAAGGAACCCGGGGCACATACTTTAATATCGATAAAGAAGTGAATATTATTGGCGGATTTGCCGGACACGAAACAACGGCCTTCGGCAAAGATCCAAAATTATACCCTGTTATTTTAAGCGGTGACATTAACCAAGACGGGACTTTATCCGGAAATTCATATCATGTTGTAAAAGTTAGCTCCCCTGGAGTATTGATGGATGGCATTACGATTCGCGATGGAAATGCCGATGACGCAACAAGTTTTGCACGAGCAAGAGGAGGAGGTATCTACATGAGTTTTGCCACCTTGCTTTTAAGGGAATGCATTTTGGAAAATAATCATGCCATTTATGGCGGGGGTGTTTTCACAACGAATGCTTCATCCTTCATTATGAGGAAAAATTGTCTTTTGCAATACAATACAGCAGAATATGGTAGTGCTATTTATATTTCTAATGATTCCAAAATGGAATTGGTTGCCTCCCGAATTTTAGACAATACATCCAGTGTTCGTGCGGCAGTGGAGATCAACAATTCTATTTATTCAAAAATAGTCAACAGTGTTATTGCCAATAACCAAACCACAAATGCCAATGCTCTTGTTTTGACGGCTACGAATCGAGATATGTCTTGTGACATTTATAATTCTACTATTATCGGAGGAGCTAATAATAAAGCCTTGCTCTCTTTACAAATCGGTTATAACGATCAATTAAACTTAAACCTATATAACAGTATTTTATCCCATCAGCCGGATCATTTCACGAATGTTGTAAAATCTTTTAATAATGGAATTTTGAACCTAAGTACAGATCATTGTTATATACAAGGAGGCAGTATTATAGGAGCGACGAACAATAATTTATATGAAGATATTGAAGGTCCGTTGTTATTGAACCCTGATTATTCACTGAAGCCTTGTTCGCCCGGCATAAATGCCGGAAACGACACAAACGTAATTCGCCATGTAGATATAGACGGAGGCAACAGATATTATAATGTTTCGGATATAGGTGCTTATGAAAGCCCATTCGATTGTGTGTTGCCGAGGGCAACCTCATATAGAAATGAAAGCCAAACGTCCCATAATATTTATCCGAACCCGGGGAAAGATGTTTTATTTATTGAATTTAGTAATGATTCCCATTCCGAATTAGATGTTTTGATGATAAGTACGGAAGGAAAAATCCTGAAAAATAAATCCTTTAAGATGGATGCCAAATCATCTAGTTTAGAATTAGACATTTCGAGCTTACCAGTAGGATTGTATTTCTTGCAATTGAAATCCGATAAAAAAATAAAAACTTATAAATTTTGGAAAATAGATTAGAAACAATCTCAAAAAGTTAAGGGTATTAGCCTAATAGTGATTGCCATTTCTTTTCCAACCATCTTTGGTTCATATTTTTAAACATTTAAACCTAAAGGAATGAATAAAATACTAGCATTCTTAAAAGACATCTTCACTAGTGACGAAAAAAAGAGACTAAATGAACTAGAACGAATTAGGAGAGAAGAATTAGATGCCGCTTTTGAAGAAAGCGAAATTTTGAATCAATTGATTTTAGAATATTCCAAAAATAGTGACGATAAAGAATTAATGATTTCACTTTCTAAAAGTTTGGAAACAAATATGATGAATTTCGTAAAAGATAATATATATCTACAAACTATGGTAAATAATATGGAAAAATTAGTTGGGGTACAGAAAGCAAAAATAAAAAGTACGGACGCAGGTAAAATGTCCTATCCTATAGACAAAAAGGATTATTATGAAACCCTTAAAAAGAATTTCTCTGTTCAACACCAAGTTTTCCAATCTTCTATTTCTGCTTGTGAAAAAATGTTGCAAGAGTATATAAGAGAAGAGTTTCAAATTCGATTTATTGATGATTCACAATTTATCCAACAGTCTAGTGTTCCTTGGCTGCTGAGTCATATTTCTTATATGTCTCGGCCCTCTAGAATTTACAACCATAAAGAAAAAGAAATGGGGAAACTAATAATTTTATTGGGGATGTTTACTAAATATTGTTGTCTGGATTCAAGAATAAAAGTACCTTACCTTCCTTAATCTTAAGTATTTTATTTCACCCCAACACACTTATATTCTGCCACTTTCTTATCTTTTTTAGAAACCAGAAAGCCTAGAATTTATTTACTATACCTAAGGGATGAGGGATAAATAACTGTCTGGTTTTAGGTTAAATTATCCTGTGATTTTATCCTGTGATTGGATGAAGAAGAAAACGCAGGCAATGCAGGGCATTGGCGAGGATTTTTGATGAAATACAAGTGCAGAAAAAGCAGCCCAAAACGGACACTTATTAATTCGTCATCCCTAACATTTAAAATCTAAACAACTCTTCTAAAACATCTCGTTCCATAGCGATTATGAATTCAAAAATTTGTTCCTGTTCTTCTTGAGTTAATTGATCAAACAACAAATCCCCTTCCACGATAATTTCTTGTCCGATTTCCAAACCCCGAATTTCTTCTTGAGAATAAACAGTAGGTCGCTGTTTCATTTTTCGAATCAGGCTCCCTACGATTTCTTTAATTTTACCCATCAGTTTTCTATCGTGCAAGGTATCAAAAAGAGCTTCATTATTTTTTATGAAAAGCTCAATATCTTTTAAAGGCAAAGAACGAATTAATTGCTGGATTTTTTCTTTATCATACGGAGGAGGCAATTTTTGGGCAATGGCTTGTTCTACTAACTTTTGCTCAAAAGTCGTAGCCGAACGAAAGGACTGCAAAGCTTTCAAACCGGCATTCAAAATTTTAGGCAAATGTCTTCCATATTTAAAAACCAAACTAGCAGAATCCAATAAAATTCGAATTAATTTATCCGGTTGTTTAATATAATTATCCAAACTTTGAAAAGCATCATCCAATTCATCCCTTTTACTTGAATGTGGATAAATATGATTTAAAAAATAATGCCGGAAAATATCTACCCGATTTTCATCAAAGGAATCCGGAATTTCATAAATAGATATGATGTGATCATATTGATACCGTTCATCAATCATTTCACGATATCCTAAAATGATGGCTGTAAGAATTTCTTTATTTGTAAATGTTTCCATGGATTGGAATTAAATAAATGAAATGCAAATCCCCATCCTAATTAAAGGATGAGGAAAAATAAAAACCCCTATGAACAAAAGAATGGGGATTTTATTTTTTTAATTATTTAATCGAGTAATTAATTCTTCCAATTGTCGGATTTTTTCTTCCGCATCTGCTTTTTTCTTCCGTTCATTGGCGACTACCTTTTCTGGAGCACCATTCACGAAGCCGGCATTGTTCAATTTTTTATTGACCATATTCAAAAAACCTTTTTGGTAATCCAAATCCGAATTCGCTTTTTCCAACTCAGCAGCAACATCAATTTCTTTTTCAACAATCAAAAAGAACTTATCCGTACCCGACATAAAAACAATACTATTTTCAGGTATTTCATTCGTCAGAAAGATATGTTCTAAAACACCAATTTTAATCAATGTTTCTTTAGCACCCGTCCTCACCAATAAATCCTTAATAGAATCACTTTCTTGAACGAATAATTTAAGCGGTTCATGTTTTTTCAAACCATTCTTAGCCCTTAATTCCCTAATTTTAGAAACAATATCTTTAATCGAATTAAAATCAGAAATTAAATTCGAATTATATTCACCTACTTTCGGATAAGAACTAACAACACAATCCTCACCATCTTTTCGCTCCTTTAAATAATGCCAAATTTCTTCAGTAACAAAAGGCATGAATGGATGCAATATCGTCATGATTTTTTCGAAAAACCCGATAGTTCTTTCATAGGATTTCCGATCAATCCCTTGTTGGTAAGGAGGCTTGACCATCTCCAAATACCAAGAACAGAAATCTCCCCAAATAAAATTATATAAATTATTCAGCCCTTCGCTCAAACGGAATTGGGAATAACTTTTTTCCAATTTTTCCAATTCCTGATGAAATAAATTCTCGAACCATTCTGCTGCCAAATCATTCGATTTTTCCATCTCTTCAGAAATGGGTTGGTCAACGATCGTCCAAGTCTGAACTAACCGCATGGCATTCCATAACTTATTCGAAAAATTAAGTCCCTGACTACATTTATCACTTTCATTGGCCACCGCCAATTGTTTTTTCGGATCCACAAAAGGAGCATCAAAAACAATATCATTTCCAGCAGCACCAGAAGATAACATACCATACCGAACCCCATCCGCTCCATACTGCTCAATCAATTTTAAGGAGTCGGGAGAATTACCGATCGACTTACTCATTTTCCGACGAATAGAATCTCGAACCATCCCCGTAAAATAAACCGACTTAAACGGATATTTAGGCTTCGTTCCTTCACCCAATAAATCTTCCGACCATTCATAACCCGCCATAATCATCCGAGCTACCCAGAAAAACATAATGTCCCATCCAGTGACTAATACATTCGTCGGGTAATAATATTTCAATTCATCCTGATTTTCGAATCCATCAAAAACAGAAATGGGCCATAACCAAGAAGAAAACCAAGTATCCAAAGCATCTTCATCTTGAACCAAGTCTGCAGTGGTCAAATCAGCATTCCCTGTTTGAGTCTTAGCTTGTTCCAACGCCTCTTCTATGTTTTTAGCAACAAAAACCTCTTCGCCATAATACCAAGCCGGAATCCGATGCCCCCACCAAAGTTGGCGACTGATACACCAATCCCTCACATTATCTTCTTGCAACCATGAATTATACATGTTGAAGAAATGGGAAGGGTAAAAATCAACATCGCCATCCTTAACCGCATCCAAAGCCGTTTTGGCAAAACCATCCATCTTCACCCACCATTGGAGCATCAAGCGAGGCTCAACTACTGCCTTGGAGCGTTCAGAACGGCCGACCTTGTTCTCATAATCTTCTTTTTTCACCAAATGCCCTCTTTCCTCCAATTCCTTCACCATCAACTTTCGAACTTCGAAGCGATCTTGTCCTACAAAAAACTGGGCAGCCTCACTCATCGTACCATCTGCATTGAAGGTATCAATCGTTTCCAGATGATGGCGTTTTCCAATTTCGTAGTCATTGGCGTCGTGGGCGGGAGTTACCTTCAGGCAACCCGTTCCGAATTCCATTTCTACATAACGATCAAAAATAATGGGAACCGGTCGCTCTACCATCGGAACGATGGCTCTTTTCCCCTTGAGATGGGCATACCGTTCATCTTTAGGATTCACAGCTACTCCTGTATCACCTAAAATAGTTTCGGGTCGGGTGGTTGCAATCGTTACCCATTCGTCTTCCGTTCCCTCTATTTTGTATCGAAAATGATATAATTTGGATGCCTCTTCGGAATAAACAACTTCCTCATTCGACAAAACCGTTTGTACTTCCGGATCCCAATTGCAGATGCGGAGCCCTCGATATATTTTCCCTTTTTTATAAAGATCAACAAAAACTTTGGCTACCGCTTTAGACAAGCCTTCTTCCATCGTGAATCGAGTCCGTTCCCAATCGCAAGAAGCACCTAATTTTTTTAATTGATCGAGTATGATTCCCCCATACTCCTCTTTCCATGCCCAAGCATGTTCAAGAAATTCCTCTCGGGTGATATCTGATTTCTTCAGCCCCTTTTCTTCCCGAAGCTTTGCCATCACTTTATTTTCAGTAGCAATGGAAGCGTGATCGGTACCCGGTACCCAACAAGCATTTTTCCCCTCCAATCGTGCCTTTCGGATAAGGACGTCTTGGATGGTATTGTTCAACATATGACCCATATGCAATACACCGGTAACATTAGGTGGGGGTATAACAATGGTATAAGGTTCTCTATCAT
>JAHDDR010000201.1:0-2475 GCA_020629255.1 Saprospiraceae bacterium
TGGGAACGGAATCGTAGAAATGGAAGATGTGGAAGCCGTAGTACAGAACTACGGTGTGGAAGCCCACCCTTTGGGTGGAAGCAATGCCCTGGGCCACGACCTCAGTATGGACTTCAATTCCACGATTGCCAACTTTGGGGAATATGTGGAAATGGAAATCAAAATCGGCAACGAACAACAATCCGTAGATAAACTATACGGTCTGGCATTTTCCATTCATTTCGACGAACCGCTGTCTATCAAACAAAGCAGCATCATGGTGGATTATGTGGGTTCTGTTTTTGGCGAAGCGGAAGAGAATATCCGTTTGCACAAGGTCTTGTTGTCAGAGTTGGGTCGCATCGATTTTGCGATTACCCGATACGACCATGCCCCACTCAACGATGTCTACGGCAAAGTGCTAACCCTAGGTTTTATTATAGAAGAAAATATAGAAACAATAACACTAGAATCCCAAGCGTACAGCATGAATGCCGCCTTTCAAAATGTACGCTGCGTGGAAGAGAATGGCAACCCCATAGAATTGAGCATTTGGGAAGGTGCCGAACTGTCGATACAGGGAACGGAACCCCCTTTCCCCATCCTGATAGAGCAACTCCCCATATCATCAACGACAACAGAAAGGACTGGGCATGTGAAATATTACCCGAACCCGGTAAAAGAACAACTCTACCTCAAATTGGACAAAAAGACCCGAGTCAAAACAATTGTGGTGTATGGCCCCTTGGGAGATTTGCTCCTGAAACAAGACGGCTATGATGGTCCCATACCGACTATGAACTGGAGAAAAGGAGTTTATTATCTGGAAATCTGGGATACGAAGGATCGCAGACATTTGCTTAAGGTCATCAAAGAATAGCAAAACTTAAATTTTTCTTCTTCAAGCGAAAGGGCTGCTTTGTAAAAAGCGGCTCTTTTTTCTTACGGTAGCAAAAAAGATAAATTTAAAAATAGTGTTGAATTTTAGGCGGGTTTTTTAAGAATCCCCTTTTCCTTGTAATTGCCGTGCCAAATATTTCGAACGATGAATAAATGGTTTGTTCTGTTTTTTTGAAGTGGAGTCCATTAAGGAAAACTCTTCTTCTAATACATATAGTAAACCTTTGCATGCCTTGAATTTTCCAATTTCCATCAAAAACTTGGCATATTCCAAACGGTGGTTGTAATTCGAAAAACGATGATCCATGGTTTTGAACTCCGCTTCTGCTTTTTCCAAATCCCCGATGCGGGAATAAGCAACAGAAAGACCGGTCCGTTCTTCCGAATTTTGGAACAACTTTTCATCTTGCAGCTTTTCACCCAATTCTATCACGGCATGATAATTTTCCAAAAAATAATTCGCCCGAAGCGTTTTCATTAAAATAACAGGATCATTTTCATCAAAACCACTGGAGCAAGTTCTATACAGTTCCAATGCTTCTTCGTAGCGTCCATCTTCCAGATAAGCATCCGCAAGGTTCATTCTATTATTGAAGGTGTCGGAAAGTTGGAGTGCTTTTTCCAATTGCTGTGTCTTATAATTGGGAATGAACGTTTGTTTCAAACCCTCTTCTGCCTGTACCATATTATCCCGGGTCATGTAATGGATGTACAAGTAAATCAGAGATCCAAATAAAGGAAGGAAAATAATGAGCCAAAACCATTTCTGTTCTTGGTTGTGCTTATAAGCATGGTAAAGGCAATAAGCTTGCAACAACAAAATCAAAGGGTAAATCCGAACAAGCATCTTATGAATATTTATGATTTATAAACCGTTTCGACTTTTTTTATTTTTTCGGCAACAGCATCTAAAAGCCATGTCTTATCTGCAACTTTTGGGGTTTCTTCTATTTTGTTTCTCAATTGCCTAAGGGTTTGGTAATCCCTTGGATGGGATAGGCTCAACTTCTTTACGAATTTAATGAAATTCAGATAGGTTTTTCTTCTTTCCTTTGGCATTCTCTTTTTTCGCCTCAAATAAATCCTAAAACTTTCAGTTAGGCTTGTTAATGCATCCGTTTCGTCCTTCAGGTAATAAATTTTCATCATGAGTGTGCGAGCATCCAGGCCATAGAAAACGTCTTCATATTCTACCTTTTGCAAAAAGCTGAGTACTTTGTCATATTTCTTTAAATGAAAATTGAATTTTGCACTATTATAATAAAAGGCATTATCTCTATGTTCTTCGGATAATTTGTTTTTATACTTATGGATGAAATTTTTTGTCCAATTAACTTCATTTAATCGAAGTGCGGCAGTAATGATATTTTTGTATGTCCAAGGTCTCAGGTATTTGCCTTGAATCAATAAATCCTTCTCTTCCATTTCTTGGTAAAGTTGGAAACACTTCAGCAGACTTTCGGGTTCACCCTTGTTGATCTTTCGAATACAGAAATTGACCAAGGCTTGGTATATATCATACTCTTCAGCTTGGGATAATAGGTGTCCTTTGGTTTTCACCAATTCTTTTAATTCCAGAAAAGCGTCTTCGTTATC
>JAHDDR010000201.1:2575-7457 GCA_020629255.1 Saprospiraceae bacterium
GCAGAAAGTAACAAAAGATATTTAAGGCTTTCTTTTTTTTCCATTTGTTTCCGCACCAGAAATTCTTCCATTTTTTTATTAAGCCTAGAAAGAACCCTTCTCACCAATAAGTCATCATAAGATGCATCAGGATATAAAGAAAAATACCACTCTTCTTTATCCGGTTGGCTAGATTCCATCCAGTATTTATATAAGTGATGAAGCTTCTTATCATTATTGAACATGGGAACTTCAAGCAATAATGAAAATTCTTTTTGTTCTTCTTCATTCATTGCAAGGAACAAATAATATGATTTGCTATTGTTCATGTAAAATTTGAGAATGTAAATTATTGGTTATAAGTGGTTTATTTGTTTTTATTCGCAGTAATTATGTTTTTGTGCTTAGACATCGTATAAAAATAGTACTTTCGAATGGGAAGAAATAGGCCTATTTTTGTTTTAACAAAAAGAAATTGGGATAAAGTTTACCAAGTTTAAAACAGAAATGAAACAAACCCTTTTGTTCATATTACTTTTTTTATCCTCATTGCAGGGCGTATCTCAGGAGGTTGTGATAACAGAACCATCCAATACATCCTATTGTGGTAGTTCATTGGGGCTTGAATTCCAAACGCTGACATCAGGCTTGGCTCTTCCTTTCACATCTTGCACATGGACAAGAGATGGCGAAATTTTTTGGAACGATTGTGATGTAGCCCCAACTCAAGACTTCATAGACGAAGGAACCTATGAAATATGTGTAACGGTGTTGGATGCCAATGCCATCTCTGCCGAATCTTGTAAAACAATACAGATACTTCCCCCTCAATTCACAATTACTTCTTTGAATGTAGTGCCAACCTGCGTTGGAGTAGAAAATGGTAGTATCACCTTAGAAATATCAAACCCATCTGTCCAATATGATTATTCATGGTCGAATGGTGCAGGAAATACTCCTTTTGTAGAGAACTTGGCAAAGGGGGCTTATACTGTTACTGTCTCTATTCCTAGTAGTAACAATTGCAATCCATTGGTTCAAGAATTCTTGGTAGAAGAAATGTTGGTGCTATCCGGGAACACAGAAGCAGAATTCTGTCCGGGTGGAACAACTACCCTATACTTGGATCAACACCTGCCTGCCGAACCCTCTTATTGGTGGAGCAATGGAGAAAACGGAAATCCTCAAATTGAGGTAACGGAAGCAGGGGTTTATACAGTAACCGTCTCTACAGAAACAGGCTGCACGGCAACACTAGAATATGTGGTACAGCAAGCTACGGGATGTGTTTGGCCCGGAGATGCCAATTATGATGGGGTTGCTAATAATAAAGACATTGTTGTATTAGGTTATGCCCATGATGATATCGGGCAAGCCCGATCAATGGTGAGTAATGATTGGGTAGGGCAGTTGGCTCCTTTCGATTGGGGAAATACAACAAATGGAACCAATCATAAACACGCAGATTGTAACGGTGATGGAATAGTAGATTTGAATGATACGCTGGCTATATATCAAAATTATGGTCTACCTCCCCATGAATTCAGGGAAATGGATAATAATAGCGATTTTGACCTAAGCATGGAGTTTGATGTTACTTCAGCAAATTATGGCGAGTATGTGAATATCGAAGTGAAAATCGGAAATGAATTACAACCCGTAGATAAATTATACGGTTTAGCATTTTCCATTCATTTCAATTATCCCGAGGTAGTGAAAGAAAGCAGCATAGTTGTCGATTATAGCAATTCGGTATTTGGAGAAGATAATAATATCAGGATGCACCGTTCCCAGCTAGAGCAAGCAGGGCGGATAGATTTTGCCATTACCAAATATGACCATTCACCAATTATAGATGTAAATGGAACCGTCCTGACCTTAAGAATCATAATAGAAGATAATATAGATGGTTTTACTTCGACAGATTATGATTTGATGACCTCATTCCAAGATATTCTTTGTGTAGAAGAACAAGGAACCGAAATTCTCTTGAATCCTATCGGGGATGAAATGATAATGCAAGGAACAAATAGTATTTATAATTACGAAGAATCTTTAGAGCATGTGAAATATTATCCAAACCCAATCGATCACCAACTCCATATAGACTTTAACACCCATGCCTCCCCAAAAACAATTATGGTGTATGACCCACTAGGAAGAATTATCCTGGAACAAAACGGCTATGATGGCCCCATTTCAACAACTTCTTGGAACAAGGGAATTTATTTCTTAGAAATCTGGGATAACAGAGAACGTAGATATTTGATCAAGATCATCAAAGAATAACTACAACATTACGCCTCGCCCTTTCCAAGAAAACAAGAGCTATCCAATTTATTGGATGGCTCTTTTTTATTCTTGAAAATTTCCTATCTTAACGTGAACTAAGGATTGTAAAAACATTTTTAACGGTTTTGGCCTTGAGACTTTTAGCTGAAACAAAGCAGGAAATACGTTAAGAATTCAAAACTGTTTGAGCTGAAAATGAAGTAAACAGTAGTTTTTTTCCATTTTGTGCTTCCAAAGGTTAAGTGGAAAATGGAGCTGATGCGAGTTTTTTGAATTTAGTATTTATAATTTGTTTCAGCGTTAAGAAAGGCTCACAGCCTTGATTTTTAGGTCCTTTTGTATCAAGACAAAAGGACAAAGAATGATAAGTGAATGACAAATAGCTTTATACAGCATTTTAAATTATCCTTAGTTCACGTTATCTTAACGGCAAAAACGTAAAAAGAGGAAATTAAAACTATATTTTCCCAATTCTTTTTTAACAAAAAACCAATATCACCATGAGTAAAACCCTCTATGCCCTTTTGGTAGGTGTAACAGAATACCCGATTGCTTCCCTACGATTACCCAGTTGTACCGATGATGCAAAAGCTATCCATCAATATTTAAAAACATATAGCAAATGTGGTGGTGTTTCGTACAAACACAAATTTTTATTGGATGAAAAAGCCACCCGCGAAGAAATTATCAAAGGGTTTGATATATTTAAAAAAGCCAAGGATGGAGACATCTGTATTTTCTTTTTTAGTGGGCATGGTTCCCAAGCAAAAGCCCCAAAAGAATTTTGGACGGAAACAGATGGAATGCTAGAATCCATTGTTTGTTATGATAGCCGGAGTGAAGGCGGATACGATTTAATTGATAAAGAACTGGGTGCTTTGATTTGGCAAACCACTCAAGGAAAAGATCTTCATTTTTTATGCATGTTTGATAGTTGCCATTCTGGAGACATTACCAAAGATATGTCGGATGTGAAAGTAAAAAATGCTCCGCCTAATTTCGAAATCAAAAAATCAATTGCAGATTTTCATGCCTATAATTTACCGGATGACAACAACCCATATCGACATACGGAAAATGGAGTGGCAGTTAAAAAGAGCAATCATATTGTTCTATCGGCTGCGAAAGCGGAAGAAACCGCAAAGGTCGTTTATATGAATAAAAAATACACCAGTGTTTTTACCCATTATTTATTAGAAACCCTCCAGCAAAATGGTTCTGAAATTTCTTATCGGGATTTAACCGAAAGAATAAAAATAAAAACATCCAAAATTGTAAGTGAACAGACACCACAGGTAGAAGCAAGAGGAAATCACGATAAATCTTCTTCTTTTTTGAGTGGTGTTTTAAAAGGGGAGGCGTATCCGTACCTGGTGTCATATAATACACGTTCGGATAAATGGAATTTGAATGCAGGAGGCATACAAGGAATTGTTCGGGGTGACGAAGAAACGCCCACTGTCATCGAATTGGAGGAAGGTCTTCAATTAAAAACAAAAAAAATAAAAGCCAATAGTTCGGATGTAGAAAGTGATGAATCCTTGGATAAAAAGAAAATTTATAGGGCTCGGGTGCATTCCATGAAAATCCCAAAGATGGCTCTTTGTTTTACCGAAGATTCTGAAAAAAAATTAATTCAACTCATTAAAAAAGAAATAGATGAAATCAATGAAAATAAATTTCGTCGTTTCGATATAGAAATTAATAATAGGGGCAAAGCCAGATTTACGATTCGTGCCACACAAAAAGAAGGTTTATCCTTGTATAAAAAAGGAGAAACCCAAACGGTTTTCGAAACGGTTGAGATTGGAGAAGATTTGAAAAATGGAGTGAATTATTTTGTGGGTAATGTCAATCACGTTTTGAATTTCAACAATACCCTGGGTTTGCAAAATAACAATGGAGATTTATTGCCTGAAAATTCGATTACCCTACAAATGGGTTTGCTAGAAGGAGGAGAAAAAATAAAAGAAATTTCCTTGGCAGATGCCTTAGATGGAAAAGCCGTCATCCATTATGAAAAAGTAGACGGCGAAATGGATTATCCCGGATTTACATTGTCGGTCACTAATAATTATGCGAAAGACCTAACGGTAGGTATGTTGTATATGTCCTATGATTTTTCGGTGAAACCGGATGTGTTTGGAAAACCAGAAGATATACCTAAAGGAAGAACCCATAAAATAGAATATGATGGTGATCCGGAAATATATGTAGAAATAAGTTCTGCATACAGAAACAGGGGTGTTCGTGAAGCAAAAATTTATCTGAAATTTTTTGTCCGCACAAAAGGCGAAATGGATTTGAGTGGTTATTTCCAAGGTTCTATTTTGCCAAGGGCTAAAAATCCGGTGAATAAAAAACCTAAAAAATATTCATGGAGAACCTACAATGTGCCCATTACAATAGTATATCCATCGGAACAAAAAGAATTAAAAGAAAATGATACCGTCGATTTGGATTTATGCAAGGTCGTCGAAAATTCATTGCAAGGGAAAATCCAATTGAAAACAGCAAGTGCTGTATTAAAAAAAGGAGTGAATAATGGCGTTTCGCATATTTGGAATTCGATAGAAACTCAAGGAGGAATTTTGTCGAAGGGGAGTCAAGG
>JAHDDR010000014.1 GCA_020629255.1 Saprospiraceae bacterium
ACGAATATTTCCAAATTAAATGGAGCTTTAGGTATTCTTTCACAATTAAAAGGAAGAACCTACAACTATATTTCGAATGGAAAATTCAACTTGCCAACAGGTATGCAATATGGTTTTGTTGCCCAAGAGTTAGAGAAGGTTTTACCAGGGTTGGTTCGGGTTTCTGAGGCTCCTCAGATCATTGAAGAAGAAGGGGATGGATTAGACAATGACGAAAAAGCCAAAGAAAGGGAAACCATTGAGAGCAAATCTGTAAACTACATTGGTTTAATTCCCATCTTAACAGAAGCCATCAATGAACAGCAAGCAATGATTAAACAATTGCAAGATGAGATCCTACAGTTGAAACAACAAATTGATAACATCAAAAAATAATGATTATGAAACAAATATTTATCAAATCATTATTCACTTTCGGCTTGATATGGTTCATGATGCAAAATCCCATAGCACAAGACTGCCTAGTACCCAATGGTGATTTTGAAGAGTTTGATGAGTGTCCAGATGGTGTAACGTCTTCTACTACCAACCCCTTTCCAGCAAAATTTTGGACTTTTGTTCCCAATCATACAGCGACTTCTGACTATTATAATGCTTGCGACGACGGAGAAGCAGGAGTACCTAATAATTTACAAGGAAGTCAAAATGCGCGAAGTGGAGTTGGGTACGCTGGTTTTATATCAAGGACATCTAACAGTGGATATAGCGAATATATTATGGTGGAATTGACAGAACCCCTTAGTCAAGGAGTGTTTTATGAGGCAAGCATGTGGATAAGCCTTTCCGAAGATAGGTTTGAAGATTTTGGCGGAGGTCCTGCCAGAAAAATAGGAATGTATTTATCACCAGAACCGATTGGACTAGGATCCTCTTCTTCCATAATATGGTGGATTAATCCCCAAGTAGAACAATCAGGAATAATAGAAGAAACAGAACAATGGCACGAAATCAGCGGTATTGTTCAAGGTAATGGTCAAAAATTTTTGACGATAGGTCTTTTCGACTCTACCGTTCCTAGTGAGAATGTCTATGTTTATATAGATGACGTTTGTGTGAAGACATGTGACAAGCAACCACCACAAGTTAGTGGAGTAAATGGTTCTCCCGATTATATATATGATGCACTCCCCGGAGAGGAGTTTTGTTTCACTTTCAATACTTCAGACCCTGATGGGGATATGGTAAGCATTATAGGATCAGACTTAAGCAATGTTCCTGGAGCTTCACTAACCCCTACTGGAGGAATGAGTCCTGCCGGTACATTTTGTTGGACAGCCCCTACTGTCGCTTCTGGAACATATACCTTTACTGTTACAGTAGAAGATGATGGAGCAGATCCTCCCTTATGCCTTAATAATGAGCAAGCAACATTTACTTTCACGATTCAAATAGATTGTCAGGATTGCTATTCTGCCGTGTATTATGAAGACCGAAATTTACTTTCCAGTGGTTCTATGAATCCCTTACCAGAAGTAACTGTCAGCTCCTCTTTTATTAAAGCAGGATATGATGTTACTCCTTATTTGGAGAATGGCCCCGTGATAGTTCATGATGGGCAAGACGTAAGGTTTTATTACACGACTCAAACAGTATTGGATGCAGGTTTTAGTGTCGAACCCGGAGGGTATTTATTGGTTGAACCTAATAATTTATGTGTTCCCGAGTGCATTGTTCCTGATGTTACAGCATCTATCTCTCTTCTTGAAACTTGTAACGGCTATACTATACAAGTAGAAGCTGAAGGTGGTACAGAAAATTATCCTTACTATGGTTGGTCGGATGGTTCCGTAGGCCAAACAATCACCGTTTACCCGTCATCTGAGACAGATTATACCGTTACAGTTTCGGATGATTTGGGCAATACAGGAACAGCGGTTATAACTTTAGAAGCAACCCCTCCTTCTGGAATGTATCAAGGAAATTTAGCCTATGCTATGCCAAATGCATTTACTCCCAATGGGGATGGGTTGAATGATTTTTTCCGCCCAGTATCCCTTGCTCCTTTTGATGTGGCTTATGCTTATAATGCATTTAGGTATGATTTTAAGATTTTTGGCAGCTGGGGTGGTGTTCTTTACCAAGTAAGTAATGATATTCGAAATACACCTACGTATGCTTCTCCTGGATTTAACCCTAATGAGATCGGTTGGGATGGGACTGTCAATGGCTCTCCTATGCCAAGCTACACTTATGTTTATTTATTAGAATTGGAAAATTGTGATCATAATATTCTCATTTCAGGAGACGTCTCCCTATTAAGGAAAAAGGATGATTCCAAGCCTGAGACCAAACCCACAACAAAACCAATCCCTAACAATTCATCTATGGAAGTATTTCCTAATCCATTTTCAGGGAATGCGAAAATTTCGTTAGACATTTCTGAAGAAGAAAACATAACTATCAATCTAATGGATTCTCGTGGAAAAATAGTACGAAATGTTTTTGAGAATAGGATACTAGAACCAGGAAGCTATGAATTTGATTTAAATGGTTCTGATTTATCATCGGGAATATATTACTGTCATCTTTATGGTAAAAATACTTCCATAGTCAAAAAGGTAACAATTTTAAAATAATATATTTTCAAATTATGGGTGTAATGGCGGAAGTCGCTACACCCATATATTGTTATTTTACAATTACCAAAAATCCCCCCTTTATCAAATCAAGAATAAAATGCTCAAAATGTGAGTGTTACATTTGTTTTCCTGAAGTCAGAAGGAAAAGGTGCAACATCTCCAAACATCATATTTCACTATAGCACTAACTATGTTTGAGAAGAAGCACAAAGTATATTTTCTCAACAACATCTATTATAATTCAAACAGATATAAAAGGAATTCATAAATTTGAATACCAATTAAATAACGAGCCAATAGAAATCGTAGAAATCTACCTCGTTCTTTAATCGAATTCACCACACTCCATGTCGCAACTAAAATCTAAAATACAAACACCACCGTCTGGCAGGTTACAATACGTCAGCCTACTTTATATCCTTGGTATTTTGGGGCTTTCCCTTTTATGTTTCCATCCTAGCCTACTGGATTATACCCTGCTTCCCCGTTTCGTCAGTGCATCCTTTGTCTTCTTGCTTTTGGCTCTTTTTCTAGGTATCAAAAACGTTTCAAATAACCCAAAAACCCTATGGCCTCAATTGGATTGGACCACTGGGCTTCTACTGGCTTATGTAGGCTGGAGCAGCCTTTCCATATCTTGGGCAACGAACTTCTCAGAAGCCATTTTCGAAAGCCAAAAAGGAATGATTGGATTTGCCACATTTTATATATGCCGTTGGTTTCAATTGAATGATGATACATTTATCCCCCGTATGTTAAAAACCTTAGTGTTCATCAGTGCTGGAATTGTAGTGTTTGCCAGCTGGCAGATTTACCAATTAGACACAAGCCTCGAAAACGCCCATTACAAAATTAGAGGTATCAGTGGACATAAAAATCTTTTTTCCATCACCCTATTTTTACTTATTGGTTTCTTGGGGATAGCCTATTTCAAACTCAACAAAAATTGGCGCAAAGCTGCAATAATTCTTATAGCAACTATATTCATATTAATCATTTACCTCAGAACCCGATCCGTTTATTTGGGAACAATCGGAATGGTAACCTTTTTCCTATTTCATCAATTCAAACAAAAGCTAGTCCCCAAAACAGCCAACATATTAGGTAAAGGAATTGGAGCATTGGTAATAATAGGATTGCTGCTCTTTCTATATCTCTGGCAATCCAATCAATTATTCCTCTTGCTACAAGCTTCAAAAATAGACCAACTCTGGCAATCAGACACTGGTTATGAACGATTGGTACTCTGGGAAAAAACGGCCTGTGTCATCCGACAATCACCCATATGGGGAGTTGGGGCAGGGAATTGGCAGATAGACTACCCCAACTGTAGTGTACATGGTCTATACGCTGTCGAACTAGATTTCAGCACCTTCCAAAGACCACATAACGACTGGCTTTGGGTTTGGGCAGAAACAGGGATCATAGGATTATTTTGTTACCTCGGCTTTTTTATATCACTTTTACTAACTGGTTTACAAAACATTAAAAAAAATGTCTTAAACCCCAACCTTTCCATTCTAATTCTCCGTCTTTCATTTATATTAGGGTACATAATCACCGCCTGTTTTAGTTTCCCCAAGGAAAGAATCGAAATATCGCTGTTGATTTATACACTAATGGGTTTATTTTACCCTATGTTAGAGAAGCAAAATGTAAAATCAATGCATTTTGCAAAGCTAGCATTGGTATTGATCATTTTGAATACATCCTTAAATCTGTTCATAGGAACAAAACGAATAATGGGCGAAAAAGCCATGAAAGAAGTACTCGTACTCAAACAACAAAAAAAGTGGAGTGAGATGATAGATGCTTCCAATAGGGCTTTTTCCAAATGGTATACGATAGATCCGACCACTATTCCCATTCACTGGTATAGAGGTACAGCAAATTTTGTATTAGGAAAGGCAGAAAAAGCAAAGGAAGATTTCTTGATAGCAAGAACATACACCCCTTATAACCAGCATGTTCATAACGATTTGGGCTCCTGCTATGAGACACAAGGACAAACCGAAAAAGCAAGGATACATTATAAAGAATCCATTCGGATTAGTCCCCTATTTGATGACCCCCGTATAAATATGGGTATCACTTATTTCAATGAAGGGCAATACGAAGAAGCCTTGGATTGGATAGATGGTATTCAAAATCAAGAATTAAAAATGAAATATAAAGAAATCATTAATAATAAAATAAACAAGAAAGAATGAAACATCATTTAACAACCACCTTCATCCTGGCTCTCTTTTCTTTTTGTGGCTTAAAGGCCCAAAACATTGAAGCCAATCCGAATATGGGGCATTCGGGTGAAATATTAAACGTAAGCATCTCAGGTATAGGCACCGAATTTCAATCAGGCACATCTACCTGTGGTCCACTCGATCAAAGTTCTATTGTTTTCAAGCAAGGAAGTTCAACCCTTTATGACTACAATATAAATGTAGTCAGTGAGAATTGGATTACGCTTGATTTAGCGATCCCTACAAGTGGACCCTCTGGCGATTATGACATCACCATTTGGGAAAATGCACCTGCTGGATGCGCTATAATTTGTGAAGGTTGTTTCGAAGTCGTCCAACCTCAAATCACAAACGTTACTCCCCCCTCCGCCGAACAAGGAGAGCAATTAAAAGTAACCATTTCGGGTGAAAATACCGCTTGGAGCCAAGCAACTCCTTGCAGTATCACCGCTGAAAATGTTATTTTCACCCAAGGGACATCTACTATTTTTATACCAGATAATGTCATAATACCAGACACAGATGAAGTATGTGCCTTCATTACCGTACCCGAAAACACAGATTTGGGATATTATGATGTAACGGTCGGCGATGGCCTGGGATGTGAATTAACCTGTGAAGATTGTTTTGAAGTCCTAGCAGCTGGAGGAAATGACTTATATGTGGATCAAACAGCTACAGGCAATAATGATGGTTCAGATTGGACTAACGCTTTCACAGATCTACAAGACGCCTTAGCCATTGGTGAAAATAGAACCATCCATATCGCTAAAGGGATTTACCTTCCTACTTCTCCCAACGGATTTAGAGGTGAATCTTTCATCATACCTTCTGGTGCGACCCTATTGGGTGGATACCCCAATGGTGGAGGTGCAAGGAATGTGGATACCAATGGAACCACACTGTCTGGAGACATTGACGGAATACCCGGTTTTGCAGGTAATTCATACCACGTTGTCAAATTACAAAATGTAACGGATGTAACGATTGATGGAATGGATATCAAGGATGGAAGTGCAGATAATCCTTCTTCTTTTGGACGATCCAGAGGAGGAGGAATATATTCTACAGGTTCTTCGGCAACCATTATTAATACGACGATTCGAAGAAACAAAGCTATTTATGGAGGAGGTCTATTCGCTACTCTATCGCCAAATCTTGTATTGGAGAATTGTAGCATCAAATTGAATACAGCCGAAAATGGAAGTGCTATTTACCACAGCAACCAAACCAATCTAACGGTGAGTCGTTGTTACATTGTCAATAATAATTCAACGGTCAGGTGTGCCATTGAGGTGAACAATTCGCTATATACAAATATCCAGAACACCGTAATTGCCAACAATGCTTCTCTATTCGCCAATGCCATTGGCTTTATCGCTACCAATAGAGATCAGTCCTGTAACATTTACAATTCGACTATCTTGGGTGAATCGGAGAACAAACGATTATTATCCTTACAAATCGGTTATGGAGACCAATTGGATCTAGCCATTTTCAATTCCATTATTGCTCACCAAATACCTTCATTTGATAAGAATGTAGTGATTTTCAATAACGGAGTCTTGAATTTCACTACAAGTCATTGTTATATTCAGGGAAACTCCATTCCAGGAAATACCATCAACAACCTATATGAAGATATTGTTGGACCGATCAGCTACGGAAACGATTATGCACCTGATAGTTGCTCACCTACTGTGGATGCCGGAGAAAATCTTGAGAATATGTTGCCCAGTGATTTTAACTATAATACTCGAATCGTAAATGGCACAATAGACATTGGAGCGCATGAAGCCCAAACACCTTGTTTCTTTTTGCGAGAGCATCAGGAGATAGATATATCCAAAAAAGTGGCCATTTTTCCGAATCCCACATCAGGAAGAATCTTCATCCAAACAGATTTGGAAACTATAGATGTCAAGGTTTTTGATATATTAGGACAAAAAGTTGCTCATTCCAATGCAAAGGAAATTGATTTAAATACGTTAAATGCTGGAATCTATGTTATCCACATAGAAAGCAATGGCGAATTCGTAAAAACAGAAAAGATTATCAAAAGATAAACATGGACTCCTAAGGATTACTAGAGGGATTTGTTGTTGAGCAAATCCCTCTTTTTGTATTAAAGTCAAAATAGTTATCGTTTATCTTCGGGTCAGCAACAGTTAACCATAGAGGACAAGCAACTGACTTCAGGACTTTATTTCATACGGTTCAGCAACAAAGAAATCACGATCCAAGAGAAATGGATCATTGAAGAATAGATGAATGAAAAGTGAAAACTCACTTTTGGGGAATATTGCATAAAGCAGTATTCCCTTTTTGTTTGGCAAAAAAGAAATCATTTTTAAACAAGTTCATCATTCCAATATAACATTGTAAATTAGCAGCGATTAAAAATAAATTCAAATTAATGGAAGCATATATATACGATGCCCTTCGTACCGTAAGGGGAAAAGGCAATAAAAAAGGAGCCTTGATGGGAGTGACTCCCACAGATATGGCGAGCCAAGTATTGGTGTCCTTGAAAGAAAAACACAATTTCGATCCTACTTTGGTAGAAGATGTCATACTTGGATGTGTAGGACAAGTAATGGATCAAGGAGCGAATATTGCGAAATCCGCTGCACAACAATCCGGCTATGGCGACCACCTTTGCGGAGTGAGCCTGAACCGTTTTTGTGGCTCGGGTTTGGAAGCCATCAACCAAGCAGCCGCTTATGTGAAATCGGGCTTCAGACAACTCATTATTGCGGGAGGAGTAGAAAGTATGTCCCGCGTAAAAATGGGCTCGGATGGAGGTGGAATGTTCATGGATCCCGCCTTAGCCATTCCGGGCAATATTGTTCCACAAGGAATATCAGCCGATTTAATTGCTACTCGCGACGGTTTTTCTCGTAATGATGTCGATCAATTTGCTTACGAATCACAGATGCGAGCTGCGGCAGCAGAAAAAGCCGGCTATTTTACATCAAGAATTTCTGTAAAAGATATTAATGGTATTGATATTTTAAATACCGATGAAAACATCCGACCCTCCACCACGGTAGAAGGTCTGGCAAAACTCAATCCTTCTTTTGCCATGATGGGCGAAATGGCGGGCTTCGATGCGGTGGCCATAGATAAATATCCGGAAGTGGAAGAAATCCATCATGTTCATCATGCTGGAAACTCATCTGCCATTGTAGATGGTGCAGCCATTACCTTAATTGGAACAAAAGAAGCAGGGCAAGCATTGGGCTTGAAACCCCGATTTAAAATCCGGGCGGCAGCCATTCACGGAACCGACCCGACCATCATGTTGGTCGGGCCGGCACCTGCATCCCAAAAAGCATTGAAACAAGCGGGAATGAATGTGAACGACATTGATTTATTCGAATGCAATGAAGCTTTCGCTGCTGTCGCCATGCGTTTCATGCAACAATTAAACGTTCCACACGACAAAGTAAATGTGAACGGAGGAGCCATCGCTTTGGGGCATCCGTTAGGAGCAACGGGCTGTATGCTCACCGGCACCCTGATGGATGAATTGGAGCGGAGAGATCTAAATACAGGTTTGATAACGCTTTGTATAGGTGGAGGAATGGGAATTGCTACGATTATTGAGCGAGTTTAAAATTTTAATCAAGAAAAAAATGTCAATTAAAAACGATTATTTAGAATATAATATAGATGCTGATGGCATCGCCACCCTTACGATTAATCAAATTAATGAGCCTGCCAATTTATACAGTTTTGGTTTTGTAAAGGCTTATGTGGATGTGGCAGAAAAAGCGATTGCTGATAGTCATGTAAAAGGCGTTATTGTTACGTCTGCCCGACGGATGTTTATGGCGGGAGGCGATTTACGCGCCTTGTCGAATCCGAATATGGATGCCAAAGAATTTTTGGATGGGATTTTATTGCTTCATCAAAAAAATAGGGAAATTGAAAAAGGTGGAAAACCATTTGTAGCCGCTATTAATGGTGTAGCACTCGGTGGAGGAATGGAATTGTGCTTGACATGCCATCACAGAATTGCTTTGAATAACACCAAAATAAAATTAGGATTTCCCGAATCTAAAGTCGGATTACTTCCCGGTGGCGGAGGAACAGCGAAGGCTCCCTACCTCATGGGCATACAAAATGCCTTGATGTATTTATTGCGTGGAACAGAGGCACGTCCACAACAAGCATTAAACGATGGTTTGATAGATGATGTGGCAGAAACCCAAGAGGAATTAATGTCAAAATCAAAACAATGGATTTTAAATAATCCCAATCCAGTACAACCCTGGGATAATAAAAAACATAGAATTCCAGGTGGTGCATTTTGGACACCCAACGGTGTGCAAACCATAATAGGGGCGGTCGGCAATGTAAATAAAATGACGCATGGTAATTATCCGGCTCAAGAATATATTTTGAAAATTGTTCATGATGGTTTACAAATTCCGATAGATCGCGCGTTGGAAATCGAAGCCCGTTATTTTACAAAAGCGGTGATGTCGAAGGAAGCGAAAAATATTATCCGTACCGGATTCATGGGCATTCAAGCAGCAAAAAAAGGAAAATCAAGGCCGAAAGATATTCCGAAATATGAAGTGAAAAAAATTGGAATTTTAGGCGCCGGAATGATGGGGGCGGGCATTGCCTATGTTTCTGCAAAAGCGGGAATGGACGTCGTACTGAAGGACGTGTCTGTGGAAAAAGCAGAATTCGGAAAATCTTATTCGAAAAAATTATTGGATAAAGCCATTTCGAAAAAAAGATCCACGCCAGAAAAAGCCGCGGCTTTGTTGTCAAGAATTACCACGACTGCAGATCCGAATACCATCGCAGATTGTGATTATATCGTAGAAGCGGTTTTTGAAGACCCGAATTTAAAGGACAGAGTCACCAAAGAAACGGAAGCCGTTTTAGGGCATGATAAAATTTATGGAACGAATACGTCGACCATCCCCATTACTGAATTGGCGAAGTCTTCATCCCGACCTGAAAATTTTATTGGGATTCATTTTTTCTCTCCTGTGGATAAAATGCCGTTGGTGGAAATCATTGTAGGAGAAAAAACCGATGAAAGAGCCATCGCCGCGACCATAGACTACACCTTAGCTATTAAAAAAATACCGATTGTCGTTAATGATAAAAGAGGTTTTTTCACGTCTAGATGTTTTTCTACCTTTTGCTCTGAAGGAAGCTTCTTGTTGGAAGAGGGCGTAAGTGCAGCCAGAATAGAAAATATTTCTAAAAAAATAGGAATGCCCGTAGGGCCATTGGCGGTTATTGATGAAGTAAGCCTAACGCTAGGTATGCATGTTTATGAAAGTTTCCCTAAAGAAATGAGAACGCCGGACTCGGATCGGTTTTATCACATCGAAAAGAAATTAGTCGACTTAGGACGAGAAGGGCGGAAAAACGGAAAAGGTTTTTATGATTATCCAACCAACGGAAAGAAAAAATTATGGCCGGGTTTAAAAGAAATGTTTCCAGCAAAACCGGATCTTTATTCTGAAGAAATTATTTCCAAAAGAATTTTACATCGCCAAGCATTGGAAAGTTATCGTTGCTTGGATGAAGGCGTACTTCGTTCTGTGGCTGATGGAGATTTGGGTTCTGTTCTGGCTTGGGGTTTCCCGATTTATACCGGCGGAGCATTGTCGTATATCGACTATGTAGGCATGCAGCAATTCATAGCCGATTGTGATCAATTCAAAGAGCAATTCGAGGGCGGAGAAAGATGGAATGTTCCAGAAAGTTTGAGAGCATTGTCGAAGGAACATAAATTCATCCATGATTTTAAAACAAGAAAAAAGATACCTTCTTAAATGAATGAAACCCAAAATTATTTTTTAAAAGAAATCGAAGATTCGGATATCGAAAATATTTATAGGGGATTATCCGATCCAGAAATTACTCGATACTACGACGTGCACTATCCAACTCTGGAGGCAACAAAAGAGCAAATGGAATGGTATAAAAATTTGAGAAAAAATAAAACGGGTCTTTGGTGGGGTATTTATGATAAAAAGCATCAACAATTTTGTGGTGCCGGTGGATTTAATGACTGGGATCGAAAACACAAAAGGGCAGAAATAGGCTTTTGGTTGTTGAAGGAATATTGGGGCAAAGGAATTTTAAAAGAAGTGATGCCTTTGCTCTTTGAAATGGGTTTCACCCAATTAGATTTGCGTCGAATTGAAGGTTATGTAGTAAGCGATAATTCGAAATGCAAAAGAGCTTTGGGGAAAATAAATTTCACCTATGAAGGAACAATGAGGGATTATGAAGTAAAGAATAATGAAACAATCAGTCTGGATATTTATTCTGTTTTAAAATCAGAGTGGATTTAATTTTTAATGATTTAAAAAATCATCATCGAGAACATCTTCATTGTTGCCTTGAGATTTGTTTTTTGATGTTGTAAAGTCCAAAGGTAGAACAATAGACAAGAAGAAAACAAATGGTAACAACAATAGCATTTCTCCAATCGCTAGAGTGAATTGGTTGGGTAAATTTTTGTAAGGATAAAATACAAATATGAAAACCACCCCAAAAACAATAGATGAAAGAACACTGATCCCAAAACTCAAAACAAAGCCTTTCCCATAATTGTATTTTTGCTGATTAATATTATTGGCGTACGCTTTCAACCCTAAATGAGGCGCAATAAATATTAAAATGGCATTTAAAATAATTCCCATGGAAATAAATGTGGGCGATTCTAAATCCAAAATAAGGAGATACAATAAATAATTTCCAACGAGCATTAGGAAACCACCAAAAATTCCATATTTAATCATAATGAACAAAATACTATTTTTAATACAATCATAATGAATCATCATTAGATAGATCACTATCTAAAACATCATTGTCAAGATTTAAATATTTATTTTTCTTTTCATCTACAAACAAAGGAATTAAAATGGATATGCCTAAAATAATCGGACTGCTCAAGAGAGCATTGCCAAGTATCGAAGGCAAAAGAGTAACGAAATTAATTTCCGGTTTTAAAATCGGATGAAAAATAAAATTAAGTGTAAGGGTTGAAATAAACCCCATAGCTAAGCAAAGCAACAAACCTATATGGTAGCTGTATTTTTTGTACTTTATATTATTTAGATATGCTTTTAACCCAAAGAAATCAACAAAAAATAAAATAATCCCATTTACCAACCCATATGTAGCAAAGATGATGTTGTTATTTAAATTAGGGAATAAAAATGTCAACATATAATTAAATAAAAACATTACCAATCCTCCTATGATTCCAAATTTTAAAATGGTTCTCATAAGGATTTGTTTTATTTCATAAATGATTTCATCACATTGACCAATCCCATTTTATCATAACTGAGGTGTTGGGCACCATCTACATAAATAGTAACACCAGTTATATAGGCAGATAAAGGACAAGATAAAAACCCAACCGCATTGGACACATCTTTCACATCACCAAAACGACCCATCGGAATCGCTTTTTTAGCAGCTTCGAACATATCCTGAATTTGTTGTGGATATTGTTTGAGTCCTGAAGATTCTATAATACCCGGTGCGACACAATTAATTCGAATATTAAATTCGCTCCATTCTTGGGCTAAAGTTTTGGTTAGATTTTCAACGCCCGCACGAGCGGCCCCTGTATGAGCCATGCCAGGAAATCCTCTAAATATATCCGCAATAATATTAACGATGGTTCCATTTTTTTGAGGAATAAAAAAATGGTTCGCCATTTCGCGGGTCATAAAAAAAGTACCATTTAAATTATTATTGATGACCGCATTCCAACCTTTATTATTGATGTATTCTGCAAGTGCCGGAAATTGCCCGCCCGCATTGTTCACAAGGATATCTAACGATCCATGCACATCTTTGATGTGTTGAACCAAAGCCGAAATATCTTCTTCCTTACGGATATCACAAGATTGGGAGGTTACCGATCCAAATTCACTTAATTCTTCTTCCGCTTTTTTTAATAAATCCTCTTTCCTCGAACAAATAACAACCTTCGCTCCCATCAATAAATAATCCTTAGCAATTTGATAGCCAATGCCAGAACGCCCCCCCGTAACCAGAGCAATTTTATTTTCGAATGTATTTTTTGCAAACATGTTTTTTAATTCTTTGTTGTTGTAATATAGATCTTGACAAACTATTAAACTTTCAATTTTGGCCTTATTCATTTTAACGGAAAAAGAGCAAAACTGTCTAAACACAATATTGTTCGAGCAAGTAATCATTTAAATAACGTTCTGTTTATAATAAACAATAAACTTTATATGTCCCCACTAGAAAAAGCGAGTTTATTGTGTTTAAGTTTTTTAATCTTTTGTAGTGTTAAGAAATGAATACAGCCTTGATTTTTTTGATTCATTTTTGCATCAAGGCAAAAATGAATATCTACAAAATTTAACTAATCCTCGGAATATTCAACATTTCCCTTGTTTCCTGAATCGAAGCAATCTCACGCCCCATCATTCGAGACAATTCCACTGCCTTATCCACCAATTCCCCATTCGATTTTGCCATCTGACCGTTGGGTAGATAAAAATTATCTTCCAAACCCACACGAATATTGCCGCCCATCATTGCCGCTAAAGCATTTAATCGCCATTGTTTTTTACTGATAACAATCGATTGCCAAAAAGCACCATCGGGTATTTGTTTAATTTGATGCAATAAATTTTCAGGCGTAGCAGCAATGCCTCCAAGTACACCCATTACCAAACTATAACAAGCATTATCCGGAATAAGCCCCATCTCTCTTAATGGTTCCGCATTTCTGATATGACCGGTGTCGAAACATTCCATTTCTGGACAAATACCATTTTCATTCATAGACTTGACGACGGTCATCATCATGTCGAATGAATTTTCGAAAATACCATTAAAGAAAAATTGTTTATGCCTTTTTGAAAAAATAGCATAATTCATGCTCCCCATATTAAATGCGGCCATTTCTGGTTTTATAGCGGGCAAATGTTTAATCCGATCTTCGACCGCAAGACCAATCGCCCCCGTAGAATAATTAATAATAACATCGGGGCAACGTTCCCTAACCTCCTTCTGTATCGATTCGAAAACCTCCGTTCTCCAAGAAGGAAAACCATCATCCTCACGAGCATGAATATGGACAATAGAAGCACCCGCATCTACAGCTCTTTTGGCTTCTTCTGCAATTTCCACTGGTGTATAAGGAATATCTGGACAATGCGAACGATTGGTCGCTGCTCCCGTTAATGCCGCCGAAATAATAATTTTATCTTTACTCATTTTATAATTTTTAATTTCAACCTAACGTACAGTATAAGGTAAATTAATTGAAATGTTATCCCTAAAAGTCTAAATACCTATTTATCTAACATGAAATCAACTCCCCGTCCAAATCGGTTTTCTTTTTTCCCTAAATGCTTTTAAACCCTCTTGCCCATCCTGGCTCGTTATCGTTTGCATCAACATCGACATTAAATATTTTTGCTCACTGCTCGTCGGTCGGATATAATCATATGCCTTCAAACCATTGCTGATCGCCATAGGGCTATTCTGTTTTAACTCATGTACAATGCGTTCTATCGCTTCATCTATTTCTTCCGAAGAACAAACTTGCGTTACCAAACCAAAACGTTCTGCTTCCTTTACGGGTAAATTATATCCTCGAACACACCAGTCCACCACTTTTCTCGCAGGCATGACATCCAGTAAACTCGCCATCACCTGAAAAGGATAAAGTCCTCTTTTTACTTCAGGCAAACCGAATTTTAAATTATCTTGAGCAATAACGATATTGCATCCCGCTAAGAAGAAAAAACCACCGGCATAGACATCCCCCGTTACTTTGGCAATGGTGGGTTTATATATTTTTTTAAACATTTCTCCCACCAGAATATCTCCTTTTGGTTGAGGGATCGTCGAGTCGTGATCATCTGCCATACCCGACATCGCTTTTAAGTCGGCACCGGCACAAAAAACATTCCCTTGGGCTTGAATCAAGATCATCCAAATTCCTGGTGTATCATGGGCGTATTGAAAACAATACGCCAGCTCATTGATCATTTGCGGATGCAAGGCATTTTTCTTTTCTGCCCGATCCAATGTAACATACAATACGTTTTCCTTTTCTTCCGTAATCAAAAACGCAAAACTTTGTTGATGAAACGTTGTTATATCTTCTGGATTAAAATATTTCATATTACTATTGGTTTACCACTTTTAATAAAGTATAATTCGCATCAATGTTTTCGCCTTCGGAAACAAAAATGTCTTGGACTTCTCCGTCTTCTTCTGCACAAATCAGGTTTTCCATTTTCATGGAAGACAACACAATTAATCCATCTCCGGATTTTACGGTCTGACCTTTTTCGACCAAGATCTGAATCACCTGCGAAGGCATCGGAGAAAGATAAGTACCTTTTTCCTTTTCTATTTCTTTTATGGGGAAACGAGCTTGGAGTCGAACTTCTATATTACCCACACTTTCATTATGAATATAAAACGTGTCGCATATCCGAATGGTTTTAAATATCATATACTCACCGTTAATTTCTAGCGAGAGCCTATTTTCTTCGAGTTGTACGAATTTCACATCGTATTTTTCGTCTCCGATTTCTACAAGAAATCTTTGATGTTCTTCTTTGTATTGCAAAAGAAATTCTTCGTCCTTAATTTCAAAGGTATTGCTTTGCGGAGCATAAAAATTATTTCTCCATCCCGAAGGGATTCCCTTCAATAATTTTCTTTCCGATTTTCTTTTTTTCCAAGCTAAAAAATTAGATGCGATACAAGCGAGATGTTTCGAGTGTTCCGGATAATCTTCTAGTGTTTTTAAATCGATTTTTTTGTCAATAAAATGGGTGTCGTATTCCCCTTGCCGGAATAATTCGTTTTGTAAAAGAAGAAGTAAAAAATCCTGATTGGTGGTCATGCCCATACAGACCAAATTCCGTAGAACATATTCCATTTTACGCATGGCACCGATCCTGTTTTTATCCCAAACAATGAGTTTGGCAATCATGGGATCATAATAAATAGAAATTTCTGCTCCTGTTTCGATGGCGGTTTCAACGCGTAGTCCATGTACATAAGGAACATCCCATTTTTGAATTTTCCCAGACACCGGTAAAAACTGATTGGACGCATCTTCCGCATACAACCTAACCTCTATAGCATAACCTTTTCCTTTTATCTCTTCTTGGGAAACACTCAAAGGCAATCCTTGTGCCGATTCGATTTGCATTTCGACCAAATCCAGTCCGGTAATTTCTTCGGTCACCGGATGTTCTACTTGTAATCGGGTATTGACTTCAAGGAAATAATAATCGCCCGAGACGTCATCATAAATAAATTCTACCGTTCCAGCATTATCATAATTCAAGGCTTTCGCGGCAGCAACAGCGGAGGCTCCCATTTGCGAACGGAGTTCATCCGTCATAATAGGAGAAGGACTTTCTTCTATTACTTTTTGATATCTCCGTTGGATGGAACATTCCCGTTCCAAAACATGAATGGTATGACCATGCTTGTCTCCAAAAATTTGAAATTCAACATGCCTTCCTTGAGAAATATATTTTTCGATAATTAATTCATCATCACCAAAAGCATTTTTTGCTTCCCGTTTCGCCGCATCTATGGCTTGATTTAATTCGGATGATTGATGAACAATCCGCATTCCTTTTCCTCCACCTCCGGCGGTCGCTTTCAATAACAAAGGAAAGCCGATTTTTTCTGCTTCAGCGATTAACCGATCTTTAGACTGGTCGCTTCCTTGATAACCGGGGATGGTCGGTACATCGAATTTTTTCATCAATGTTTTGGCTTCCGATTTCGAACCCATGGCTCGAATCGCATTCGAATTCGGGCCAATAAAGATAATGCCTTCTTTTTCGCATTCATCCGCGAAAGCGGCATTCTCCGAAAGAAAACCATACCCCGGATGAATGGCATCTGCCCCAGAAAGTTTCGCCACCCGAATTATTTTATCCTGATCCAGATAAGAACTCGTCGGTTCAGGTTCGCCTATATGTACTGCACGTGTGGCTTCTCTTACATAGGGTAAACTTTTGTCCGCATCCGAATAAACGGCAATGCTTCGAATACCCATTTTCTGACAAGTGCGAATAATACGCGAAGCAATTTCACCACGATTGGCAATCAATATAGTATTGATATTTTTTTGATTAGTGTCTCCAAACGCCATATCCTACTGTTCCCTTTATTGGTTGATTATAAATTATGGTCATAACGAATGCCATGTAATTACGCGTTTCCCTCGGGTCGATAACACCGTCGTCCCAAAGTTGCGAAGTAGAATACCAAGCCGTCGCCTTGGATTCCGCTTCTTGGATGAGCATGGCACGAAGCATTTTTCCACCTTCTTCATCGTATTCGATGCCTGCTTTTTTCGCCGCTGCCTTTTGAATGATTTCCATTACGCCCGCCAATTGTTTCGAACCCATCACACCAATTTTCGCATTGGGATAGGTAAATAAAAATCTCGGATTATACGACCGTCCATTCATTCCATAATTTCCGGCACCGTAGGAATTTCCAACCATTAATGTAACATGAGGCACTTCGCTGTTGGATACCGCATTAATAAGTTTCGCCCCATTTTTAATAATGCCACCTTCTTCATATGATTTTCCTACCATGTAACCCGTCGTATTCTGTATGAATAAAATCGGAATATTATTTTTATTACAAAGTTGGATGAATTGAGCCCCTTTATTCGCCGACTCTGAAAATATCACACCATTGTTACCAATAATTCCGATGGGATATCCATGTATGTTCGCCCATCCGGTAATTAATGTATTTCCATATTCTTTTTTAAATTCCGAAAAATTTGAACCATCGACAATACGTGTAATAAGTTCACGGATGTCGAAAGGTTGGGTGATGTTCGCCGGAACAACAGAAAGGATTTCTTCTGCGTCATACATCGGTTCGTGAAAATCTTCTGGTATTAAATGTGGATTGGAAGATTTGACAAAACACATGATATCACGTGCTATGCGTATGGCATCGTGTTCATCTTCTGCCAAGTAGTCGCTAACACCGGAAATTTTGCTGTGCATTTCTGCTCCGCCTAATTCTTCATCGGTAGATTCTTCATTGGTCGCCATTTTTACCAAGGGCGGTCCAGCTAAAAAAACCTTGGCTGATTGCTTTTGAAAAATCGCAAAATCAGACATGCCCGGAACGTAGGCTCCTCCTGCCGTTGCATTTCCGAAAACGATAGAAATTGTGGTCAACCCTGCCTTCGAACGATTGGTAATATCTTTAAATGATTTTCCGCCATGATTAAAAATTTTATCTTGATCTGGAAGATTCGCTCCTCCACTTTCAACCAAGTTAATCGTGGGCAATTGATTCTCCAAAGCAATTTCATTCATGCGAAGGGATTTTGCCATCGTGGGATAATCAATAGAGCCACCTTTTCGAGTTCCGACATTCGAATTGATGGCACAAAGTTTCCCTTGTACCAAGCCGATACCGGAAACGCTGGTTCCTCCGGCACCAAAGCTTCCCTTGTTTTCCAAACCGGCAAGCGGGAGGAGTTCAAGGAACGGACTATCTTGATCCAGTATCAATTCGATTCTTTCCCGGGCAAGTAATTTATTTTTTTTCCTAGCACGGTCAATGTGTTTTTCTTTTCCTTGAAACCTACTTTTCTCCAAGTTCTTTTCGAGTTCTTCCAGCAAAACCAACATGTCTTCCCTATTGGACTTGCTTGTTGCATCGTTAATGTTTATCCTACTTTTTAATATGGCCATAAGATTAAAAACTAATATAATTTTCAATAGAATCTTCGAAGGGTTCTCCTAGTTTTTCTAGGTAGTCTTTTCCGAAGTACGTCGTAAATGCCTTGATGCCTTTTTTGGTAAAATGAGGAATAAGCATGCTCCAAATCATGGCTTCTGCATTTTCTTTGTTTTTTCCGAGTATGATTTTTTGGGAATGCCAATAAAAGGCAATCATCCAAGTATTGAAAGCGATATTGTGATAAATGCCCTTGTAGGGTTCGGGTTTCATGTTCTTGGATGTGATGGCAAAAGCGATGGCTGCTTTATTGTCTTGTATGGTTTGTTGGGTCATTTCCTTGAATTTCTTTTTCAGCAAAGGATGTCGAATCACATGGCTGTCTAAGAAAATAAAGGAATATTTTTTTTGTAGTTGTTGATAGAGTTGGACTTCATGGTGAAGGTTTTCAAACGAAGGGAGCTGTCTGGATTTGTTGCGTTGCATCATAATGGCTTCCCACATTTCATCCG
This sequence comes from Saprospiraceae bacterium, assembly GCA_020629255.1. Classification (GTDB taxonomy): domain Bacteria; phylum Bacteroidota; class Bacteroidia; order Chitinophagales; family Saprospiraceae; genus JAHDCE01. The sequence goes on from JAHDDR010000014.1 coordinate 19,075, forward strand.
AAATCGCCTTGAGTAAAGAATCTTTGTCTTTGAAATGATAGGTGAGGTTGCCACGGGTCATATCTAATGCCCCGGCAATCTCGTGCAGATTTACAGCAGCAAAACCTTTTTGGTTGAACAGCCCAATGGCTGTATTTATAATCCTTTCTTTTGTTGAGATTTTCATTTTAGTCTAAAATCAAAACAAAATTAGTCATTTTTGACTAAAAACAAAATCGGAAAGCAATGCTTGATTACATTTGCCCAAGTACTTAACAGAATTTAATCACACTTAGATAGTTGGCGATGTTGCCAAATAAATCCGATTGACTAAAATCATTGTTTTTACTGTTCCCCATCATTTCTACTATATTGAAGCATGCTTATTATTGTTAATAAATAATGAAAACATTAATCATAAAATCACATAAAATGGAAAGGTTAACAGGAATTTGGATTGATAAAAGAACCGCAAAAATTTTAACAATAGATAATGATTCGGAATATTTTGACATGATCCATTCTTCAATAGAAGAGTATCGCCCGAAAGGAGGAAGTGGAACGAGGGTGAAGGGTGGACCGCAGGATGTGGTTCAGGACAGCAAATTTACCAAAAGGGAAAAACAACAAGAAAAAAGATTTTTTAAGAGCATTATTGAATCAATAAACGGTTCCGATCAAATAGTGATTTTCGGCCCTGCCGAAATGGGAAAAAAACTTTTCTCCGAATTATCGGAATCCCACCCTAAAGTATATAAAAAAGTAAGTGGGGTAAAAATTGCCGATAGCATATCGGACAATCAGATCAAGGCTTGGGTACGGAATTATTATAATCAATGAAAGGGAATGAATATGACTTTAAAAATTAATTATCTTTAGGGATGAGAAATAAATAACTGTCTGGTTTTAGGCTAGATTATTTTGTGATTATTTGTCATCCCTTAGTTCACGTTATTTATACAAGATCATCAAAAGCGTATCAGAATACCCCTTTTCGGTTTTTAGGTATTTTTTGATTTCTCCATATTCTTGAAACCCTGATTTAGAATAGAGAGCAATGGCACTTTTATTATGACTGGAAACGCCGAGAATGATTTGCTCCATTCCCGGTATTTCAAAAATATATTGGATACTCTTTTTAAGTAATTGATAGCCGATTCCTTTTCCGTGATGTTCTTGGGCGACATACATCTGAATAATTTTTCCTCTATGGGCAACTTGCTTTTTTTTGGATTCTCGAATAAATCCACAAATGCCGATACATTTTGATTCTTGGAAAACTCCAACTACAAAAGCATTCGGATCGGAGTCTTCTATGTATTTTTCAAAATATAATTGATTCTTTTTTATTTCTTCTTCATAAAGGGTTCCGAAGTTTTCCGGAAAACTGGAAAGGCATTCAAATCGGATGCGACGATATTCAGGAATATCCGAAGAAATTAATTTTCTATAAATAAATTCTTGTTCCATGTTTTTTATTTGTCGATATCGAATAACTCTTGCTCCAGTAATTTTATTTTTTCTAATAGGCTAGAATCATCAACATTATATTTATTTAAAAAATCATACATTCTAGTAAAATTTTCAAAGCCATACGAAATTGATTTTTTTAAATTATTAATGGATGAATCATAATTTTTTTCCAATACATCAAAGCAGAAATTCTTAAAAAATATTTCTTGATAATTGGGTAGCGTTTCATTGTCTTTTTCTAAATCTGTCTTACTGAAAATTCTTCCGCCCTTTTTAGAAAAAGAAATAAAATTATCCGCTTCACCCAGCAAAGCTCTTTGAATACTTTTCGGAATTTCAGTGAAATCCGGTTGGTTGGTGGTTAATTTCATAGGAGTAAGATCATCATAATTTTCTCCGGGACAATGTTCTAGAATTACCCTAGCACCAGCGGGATTTCCTTCGACCCAAGTGGTACTTGTACTTACGCCGCAATAAATGTACGATTCGCCTTGTTCTCTAGGGCTAGGGTTGCTTCCTACCTGAAAAATAAACAAGGCTTTTCTAGGAATATCTGGGCTAGAGTTCACAATATTGATGTAGAGATTGCTTTGTTCTTTGTCTGCCCAACCTACACCATGATATCCTCCCAATCTATTTTTAAACCGAACCCAACCGGTAGGGAGAATTTCCAATACTCCAATTGTAATTTGTTGTTGGTCTACCTTTCGTCTGCTTTGACTATAAGCATAAATTTTAAATGTTCCCGTAATTTTTAAATGCTCTTTAATTTCTTCGTGATGATTTTTTGGAATTAATAAACTCTCTTTTTTTCGGGTTAAATAACAGATGCCATTTATGCCTAAGTTTTTAAAATGAACATTATTTTCATCATTTAATATTTCCCTAGGGTTAATCCCCTCTCCATCCAGAGAATTAAAATCTTTTTCGGTAGGACACAACAATACAAGACCGCTGCCAATTTCTCCAGAAGAACCATAAATGCCCAAAGAAACACCAAAATTTATTTTCCGGATTTTTCCGCCATTCATGTAAAATTTTAAAGTAATAAATCGATCTTTATATTTGTTTTTTAAATTAACAATTAAAATATCCCGATTATTAAAATCCTGATTAATTAATTCTCCTTGTAAAAGATCATCCCCTTTCGATGTGGATGATTTATATCTGCAAAAATAATGACCCGCTTCTTTTTCATATATTTCTAAAATTCCGCAGCCAATAGAGGTGATGATTTTATGATTTTTATAATCGGGTATGGAAGAATATCTCTCTGGAAAATATAAATAATAGCTTCCTGTAAATTTATGGTAAAATGTTTTATTATACCTTTTGTAGGTTGGTTTTTTCCATTCATTCAACAACTCTGTTCCCTTTCCATAATCGAAAGGCTCTGCATTTTTCCAAACATCATGGAAATGTTTTTTCAGTTCGACGGCAAATTCTTTTTGTTCCCGAGGGTTGAACATGATTTGATGCCCCAACCTAGAAGATTGTTTTGAAAGAAAATAACTCGCCGTGTACAAATTGTCAAGCATGATGAGCCTGACGCTGGGCAGTTGATTATATAACCTAACCTCTATTTTATTCCGAATTTTTTGGGGGGTATTGATGATCTGTTCCAAATCTTCTTTTATTTGTTTGAATCCTTTTTCAGTATGTTCATCCAAATCTTTGCTCCTCAAGTAGGCTCCATAACTATTGGGGTGGAGCATAAGAATTTCTATTTTCCGTATGGTATTGAACAAATGGGGGCTTTCCTCAAATGTTTTGATAATTTGTCCATAGGTCTCTCCCGCCCAAGTAATCAATACTTGAATATTTCTTGTTTTTGATAGTTTTTCAAAGAAAAAAGCACTTGTGATTCCTTTTTGCAATTTAAGGAAGTTCGGAACTTCTTCCTCTTGGGCATTTATAGGATATACCGTTCCGTCTTTATCCAAAAAAGCATTTTGTTCTTTAGAAAAAGAACCTCCCAGTTCATCGACCAGATGTAAAAGATCCCGTCGCAAATTTTTAGCATAATCATTGTTATCCTTTGCTTTGCTTAGATAACTACTGGATTTCCCTAATCTATTTGCAATTTTTTCTTGTGTACATTTTTCATCAGATTCCCAATTGGATGAAAAAAAATCCAAGGCGACTAATAAAAAATCAATGTCTTCATTTTTAGTTTTCATGCTGCTGAGGATTTAGTGTATGATAAAGGTGATTTAATGTTTCGGTTTCTAAATTAGAAGATAGTTTTGGCCTCTTCTATATTTCCTCTTTGTTTCCTGAAATTTCCTCAAGATTTCCTAAATGTAAGGAAAGAGAGCCAAATTATCCGACTAGAACCTACGCTTTCTTTTCCAAGAACAATTCTGTTCCAATACAATCTGATGACTTTTTTTGTGCTTTAAATTACTGATTATCAATTAATTTCCCCAAACAGTTGTAAAAAAACATATTGAATGTCGTTGTAAAATGTAGCAGTTTCCAACCCGATATAGACCTAACTTTGTATCAGTTAATGTTGAAAAGACAATGTTAAAAATTAGTCTCATCAGAGGTAGATTAGAAATTTTGGAAACCTATGAAATATTATTTGAAGAGCATAAATCTTTCCACTGCTTTTCTAAAGATTTCCTCAATTTAAGGAAAGAACGAATCAACCTTTGATATAGGAAGTGTTTCCTCCAATTTTAGATTGTGGTTAGTAAAATTGCTTCTTTCAAATATTTAATGTCGACATGAAATTAAGCAAGACTCCCACAAAATATAATTGTAAAAAACAAGAGAATTATGATTCTGTTCTCCACCAGAAATAAATGCCAGGGCAAATCAATTCTCCGATTTTATTTATTTATTAAAACTCTGAATTATGAAAAATCTAATATTAACAGCAGGTGTGCTTTTCTGCACAATACCCGTTTGGGCACAATCGCATACTAAAAACGCTTTTATTGAAATTGAAAGGAACAACAACCAATTTGTTTATTGCTGTGGTAATACAGGCACTCTTATCGACAGTACGAATTTGATGGAGTTTATTAGTGATTATGACTATAATATCCTACCATTTCCTGGAGAATGGGCTTTCCAAGACGTTTTATCCATAAATGATATGAGCTATAACATAGAAGACCATTCTGTTTGTGAAGGAGGCACAGGAGATGATTTAATTGCTATTGTAAATGGCAGAACCCAACAACCACAAGGTACATACAGTACCATATATAAAGCAACCGTCTCTGGGCTAAGTACAGACAGCACTTATACCGTTTGTGGCTTTTTGAAAAATTTGCCACAAGGACTATATGATGTATTGCCTTCTGTTAGGTACACGTTTACAGATGCAACGGGTTATTCTTCTTGGCAAACGGTTTCTACTGATCCAAACGATCCATGCGATTGGCAAAGGTATTCTGTTGATTTCAGACCCACAAACAGTACTGTAACCATGGAATTTCAAATACGGGAAGATGGAATTGGCGATGGAAATGACCTAGCCATAGATGATTTCTCTCTAAATTATGCTCAAAATTATAATGTACAAACTACAATAGAGAGCCAAACCGTCAATTCTGACCATTCCATCGTTACAGGTTCAATTAATAGCTTGTCCATCAGTGATGATGTTTTACCAGACTCAGCTTGTAAATATATTTGGTTGGTAGCGGAATCAACAAATGTGAGTGCTACCTTATATTATCCCGATTTGTCCAATATCATGGTAGGAGATAACGACCCATCAAACAATAGTACCGCTGACTGGGGTTTAACGACCACTTTCCCCGGTTATAATGGTGGAGTAACCAACGGAATTTTTGAAAATAGCAAATTGTACATGGTTCTTTTATATGTGTATAATTGCGATTGTTCACCTAATGATTTCACATTTCAATATGTATATAATTTAGGTAAACAGGATGAAGACATAAAAATCATGAAGCCGGAATTTTCTGAAAAAACGAAGAAAGATTTGGAATCCGAAATCAAGCAAATTCTTAAAAATGGAAATTCCCAAACGCTTGATAAAAAGAATGTAGAAAATACGTCTTTAAAAGTCTACCCGAATCCAAGCAAAAATGTTTTTAATGTAGATTTGAAAGCATACGAAGGTGAATCGGAAATCAGAATTCTAGACAGTTCCGGAAGAATCGTAGAAATGTTCCAGACCGAAGAACCTTCTTTGGAAATTGATTGGTCTCGACACCCGAACGGAGTATATATGCTCCAAGTAACACAAGGCGGCAACACCTCAATTCAGCGACTATTGAAAACTGATTAATATTAGTATTGAGGACAGTTTCATTCAGATCTCTCGGCAAATTTTGCCGGGAGATTTTTTTTATTTCTAATAATTCTAATAGAGTAGCATGGTCTTGCGACTCTTGTTAAAAACAGATTTTATTTTGTTGAATATTTTTTTTCCCTTTAAAATACGGTAAAATTCAATTTAACCTATATGATATTTCAATTTCAAAACAAGCTTTCTTTCCTTCAAAATAGAACCCAATTATTCTTAATGTATTTAACCAGAAGGCACATTTGATTTTATATCGAAACTTGTCTAACTTAGTTCCATACTAATATTTCAAATGAGACATTTATCCAACATCATTATTATCATTTCTATTATTATTGTGATTCCACAATAAAAGGAAGGATAGTTTTGATACACAAAATAAATGAAAAGCTGTCCAAATAAATTTGGACAGCTTTTCTTAATTTATACCAATGGAATTAAACAAATACAGCAAAGAAGTAACCAGCGATGATTCAAGACCCGCAGCCCAAGCCATGCTCCATGCGATCGGTCTTACTGAAGATGACTTGAAGAAACCTCAAATAGGTGTAGCAAGTATGGGCTGGGATGGCAACCCCTGCAACATGCACCTCAATGATTTGGCGAACCACGTCAAAGAAAGCATCAATCAAGAAAATCTGATTGGGCTGATATTTAATACCATCGGTGTAAGTGATGGTATTTCCATGGGAACCTCCGGAATGAGGTATTCACTTCCAAGCAGGGATATTATTGCCGATTCTATAGAAACAGTCGTCAGCGCTCAATGGTATGATGCAGTAGTTGCAGTGGTCGGATGTGATAAAAACATGCCAGGTGCACTAATGGCATTAGGAAGACTCAATCGACCGGGCATTATTCTTTACGGAGGAACCATCAGTCCAGGATGCCATGCAGGTAAATCCTTGGATATCGTTTCTGCTTTCGAAGCACTGGGACAAAAAATCGCTGGAGAAATTAATGAAGAAACCTTCAAAGCCATCAAGCAGAAAGCCTGTCCCGGCCCAGGGGCATGTGGAGGCATGTACACTGCCAACACCATGGCATCTGCTATTGAAGCCTTAGGAATGGGCTTACCCTATTCTTCATCCAACCCCGCAACGAGCGAAAATAAAAAGACAGATAGCAAAGCGATTGGAAAAGCCATTAAATTGCTGTTAGAAAAAGACATCAAACCCAAAGACATCCTAACAAAAGAAGCCTTCGAAAATGCCATTACCTTAATAACAGTTCTCGGAGGATCAACCAATGCAGTCCTTCATTTAATTGCCGTTGCCAAATCCGTTAATGTTGATATTACCTTGGATGATTTCCAACGCATCAGCAACAAGACGCCTTACTTGGCAGATTTGAAGCCATCTGGTAAATATTTGATGGAAGATTTGCATCACGCAGGTGGTGTTCCCGCTGTGATGAAATTTTTATTGGATAAAGGATTCTTACACGGCGATTGCCTGACTGTCACAGGTAAAACAATGGCAGAAAACCTGAAGGAAATCCCCCCCTTGGACCCAGAACAAAAGATTATTTTCCCTTTAGAAAATCCCATCAAAGAAACAGGGCATCTTCAAATTCTATATGGCAATTTGGCACCAGAGGGAGCCGTCGCCAAAATAACAGGTAAAGAAGGAACGGAATTTGAAGGAATAGCTAAAGTCTTTGATAGTGAAGAAGAGGCAAACCAAGCCATCATGAACAAAGAAATACAGGCAGGTAATATCGTGGTGATTCGTTATTGCGGTCCCAAAGGCGGTCCAGGAATGCCTGAAATGCTCAAACCCACATCACTCATTATGGGAGAAGGGCTAGGAAACCAAGTAGCATTGATTACCGATGGTCGCTTTTCGGGAGGAACACATGGCTTTGTGGTCGGCCATATTACACCCGAGGCTCAAGCTGGCGGTCCCATCGCTTTTTTAAAAGATGGTGATAAAATTAGAATAGACGCCAAAGAAAATAAAATTCAAGTTTTGATTTCTGAAAAAGAAATGACCACAAGAAAAGGAGAATGGACAGCCCCAAAACTCAAAGCAAAATCAGGGCTATTATATAAATATGCAAAAACAGTTTCATCAGCAAGCGAAGGCTGCGTGACAGATGAATTCTAGAACCTAAATACCACAGCAATGAAGGTAAAAGAAAAGAAAAAACAAAAAGCAAATAAAGAGACAGAAAAGATAACAGGTGCAGAAGCCGTTCTAAAATGTCTTTTAGCAGAAGGGGTCGATACCATTTTCGGATATCCGGGAGGAGCCATCATGCCCGTATATGATGCTTTATATTATTATGCGGATAAGATCAACCACATTTTACCAAGACATGAGCAAGGAGCGACCCATGCTGCGGAAGGTTATTCAAGGGTAACCCGTAAAACTGGGGTCTGCATGGCTACGTCCGGACCTGGAGCCACCAATTTGGTAACGGGCATTGCAGATGCCATAATGGATTCCACGCCTATGGTTTGCATCACCGGACAAGTGGCAAGCCATGTGCTAGGCTCTGATGCGTTTCAAGAAACAGATGTGATTGGCTTGACGACCCCCATCACAAAGTGGAATTATCAAATTACCAAAGCAGCAGAAATTCCAGAAGTCTTTGCCAAAGCATTTTATATCGCAAACTCTGGAAGACCCGGTCCTGTCGTCATTGACATCACCAAAGATGCCCAATTGGAAAATTTTGATTTCAAATACGAGAAAATCAATGAAATCCGTAGTTACCACCCTGTTCCAAAACCCAATAAAGAAAGAATTTCTGAAGCAGCAGACCTCATCAACAAAGCAAGAAAACCTTTCATTTTGGCGGGACATGGAATCCTAATTTCCGGAGCAAAAGATGAGTTTATAAAATTCGTAGAAAAAACAGGAATTCCTGTAGGAACGACCATTCATGGATTATCTTCTATCCCCACAAGCCATCCCTTGAACATGGGTATGTTGGGCATGCATGGCAATTATGGCCCCAATGTAAAAACCAATGAATGCGATGTGCTAATAGCCATCGGAATGCGTTTCGATGATCGGGTTACCGGAGATGTAAAAAGATATGCGACCCAAGCCAAAGTCATACATATTGAAATAGACCCCTCCGAAATCAATAAAAATATTCCGGCAGACATTCCGGTTTTAGCCGATGTAAAAATGGCATTAGAAGCATTGTTGCCTTTGGTCAAGGAAAAAAAATATCCAAAGTGGGAAAAAGAATTCCATCATTGTGAAGCCGAAGAGCAAAAATGGGTGAAAGAAAAAGCACTACAACCCGCAGACAATGGTTTGATGAGAATGGGGCAAGTTATTAAAGAAGTTTCGGATCAAACTAAAGGGAAAGCCATTGTCGTAACAGATGTAGGCCAACACCAAATGTATGCGGCTAGATATTATGATTATGAATGTACCAATCAATGGGTATCTTCGGGCGGAGCAGGAACAATGGGCTTTGGTCTTCCCGCAGCCTTCGGGGCAAAATATGCACATCCGGAAAAAGAAGTAATCGCTATCGTTGGAGACGGAGGCTTCCAAATGACCCTTCAAGAATTAGGCATGTGTTCCCAATATGGAATCAATGTAAAAATACTTTTATTGGATAATAATTACTTAGGCATGGTAAGACAATGGCAGCAATTGTTTTTTGATAGAAGATATTCATCCGTAGCATTAGAAAATCCGGATTTCATAACCATAGCAAAAGGCTTTGGTGTCGAAGGAAAAACCATTTCCCATACATCCAAGCTTAAGAAAGGAATCAAGAAAATGTTGAAACACAAAGGGCCTTACCTTCTGCATGTCATGATAGAAAAAGAAGACAATGTATTCCCGATGGTTCCTACGGGATATTCTGTTTCAGAAATCATTCTAAGACCTGAAGAATTAAAAAAATAGAATTATGGCAATAGCATCTGATATAAAACAAGAATATACCATTACCATTTTTTCTGAAAATACGGTAGGATTATTAAGTCGTGTTGTAGGCGTATTTACCAAACGGCACATCAACATAGAAAGCATTGTCGCTTCGGAATCTTCTATGAAAGGAATTTACAAATACACCATAGTCGTTTGTGTAGATGAAATCCTAGTTCGCAAACTAATATCCCAACTCGATAAGCAAGTGGATGTACTCAAAGCCTTCCATTATCGAAGGGATGAAATCGTGTATCAAGAAATTGCATTATACAAGGTGGTAGCAGAAAAATTCAAGGAAGGAAGCAGTATCGAACAATTGATTCGCAAACACAATGCCCGGTTATTAAGTGTAGAACCGGAGTTCTTCGTCTTGGAAAAAACAGGGCATAAAGAAGAAACGGAGGCTCTTTTAAACGACTTGAAAGCAGAAGGTGCCGTATTCGAATTCGTTCGTTCTGGAAGAGTGGCAATCATCAAACCCATGGAACGCCTGAATACTTATTTAGAATCCTTAAAAGACATAACAGTATCAATGGATTAACAATTATCCATGAGAATAAGAAATTAAATTAATTCATCAAAAACAGTATCATAACGTGGCAAAATTGAATTTCGGAGGCGTAGAAGAAAACGTCATAACAAGAGAAGAATTTCCATTAGAAAAAGCATTGGAAACCATGAAGGATGAAACCATTGCCGTTATCGGTTATGGTGTTCAAGGGCCGGGTCAATCCCTCAATCTGAGGGACAACGGTTTTAATGTCATTGTAGGACAAAGAAGTCCTTCAAAATCATACGACAAAGCCATAAAAGATGGGTGGATTCCAGGCGAAACCTTGTTTTCCATTCCCGAAGCATGCGAAAAAGCATCCGTCATTTTTTACCTATTGTCTGATGCGGCACAAATTGCAGTTTGGCCTACTCTCAAAAAATATTTGACTCCAGGCAAAGCTTTATATTTTTCCCATGGATTTGGTATCACATACAACGAAAGAACTGGCATTATCCCCCCCGAAGGCATAGATGTTATCTTATGTGCCCCTAAAGGTTCAGGCACTTCGTTAAGAAGATTGTTCCTAGAAGGGCGAGGCTTGAATTCTTCCTACGCCATCCATCAAGATGCGACAGGAAAAGCATTCGAAAGAGCCGTTTCTTTAGGGATTGGCGTTGGGTCGGGCTATTTATTCGAAACCACCTTCAAAAGAGAGGTCTATTCCGATTTGACCGGCGAACGGGGCACTCTGATGGGAGCCTTGGCAGGTTTGTTCGAAGCCCAATATGAAGTTTTGAGAGAACGAGGACATTCTCCCAGCGAAGCGTTCAATGAAACAGTAGAAGAATTAACTCAATCCCTTATGCCTTTAGTGGCGGAAAATGGAATGGATTGGATGTATGCTAATACCTCTACCACCGCACAAAGAGGAGCCTTGGACTGGAGCAAACGTTTCAAAGCATTAACGAAACCACTCTTTAACGAATTATATGATGAAGTGGCAGCCGGAAGGGAAGCCCAAATATCCATAGATTCCAATAGCCAACCCGACTATCGGGAAAAGTTAGAAGTCGAACTCAAGGACATCAGAGAATCTGAAATCTGGAAAGCAGGCAAGGTTGTTCGTTCACTTCGTCCCGAAAATAAATGATACAGCTAGAAAAAATTTATGAAGCAAGGGTAAGACTCAGAGGGGTAATTGATAAAACCCCTCTGATGTATAATCATTTTCTTTCTGAAAAATATGATTGCCATGTTTATTTGAAAAGAGAAGATTTGCAAGTCGTACGCTCCTATAAAATCAGAGGTGCATATAATAAGATGTCCCAACTCTCTCCTGGTGCAAAACAGAAAGGGGTAGTTTGTGCAAGTGCAGGAAATCATGCACAAGGCGTTGCTCTGGCTTGTAGTCTTCTTGAAATCAAGGGTAAAATTTACATGCCCAACCCCACCCCGAGGCAAAAAGTAAATAAAGTAAAACGGTTTGGCAAGGATTGGGTAGAGGTCATCCTTACAGGAGACACCTTCGATGATGCCTACACTGCCGCCATTCATGATGCAGAAACATCCAACCAATCATTTATCCATCCTTTTAATGATGAGCAAATCATGGAAGGGCAAGGAACGGTCGGGCTGGAAATTCTGGAAGATTCCAAAGAAAATATCGATTTACTTTTTGTACCCATAGGAGGTGGCGGTTTAGCCAGCGGGCTGGGTTCCTGTTTCAGAAAATTGAGTTCCCACACTCAAATCATCGGAGTGGAACCCAAAGGAGCCCCTGCGATGAAGCGTTCCATTGAATCGGGAAAATTGGTCAATTTAAAATCCGTTGATACATTTGTCGATGGAGCAGCTGTTAAATCCGTAGGAGACAAAACCCTCAAAATTTCTCAAGAAGTACTAGAAGAAATTAAGTTGGTGTCCGAAGGAAAAGTATGTACTACCATTCTTGAATTATACAATGAAGAAGCCATCGTTGTAGAACCTGCCGGAGCCTTAACCATTGCGGCACTTGATACTTGTAAGGAACTCATAAAGGGAAAAAATGTAGTTTGTGTGGTTAGTGGCGGAAACAATGACATCACCCGAATGGAAGAAATCAAGGAGCGTTCTTTGATTCACGAAGGATTCAAGCATTATTTTGTTATCTCATTTCCTCAACGGGCAGGCGCCTTGAAAGAGTTCGTCAATCATGTTTTAGGTGCAGAAGATGATATCACCTTTTTCCAATACACAAAAAAAAATAGCAGGGAAAAAGGTCCGGCCCTAGTAGGCGTTGAACTTAAAGATAAAAATGATTATGAAGGCCTCATCAGACGTATGGAGCAAGTGGGTATTTCTTATAGCACAAGAGAAATGAATCCGGAAATATTTGATTTTATCGTTTGATGACAAAGGGCTAAAAGTCTACCACTTCAATTTCTTTAACCGTAGATTCAAACCAATGAAGGGGAGCTTGGTTCTTATCTCCCGTTTTCGTATCACACTTAAAGAAAAGGTAGAAAAGTTGGAAATAATCGCCCAATTCTCTTTTTAAACGATCCAATTTCAACTGGCATTCTACAAATCGGTGTTGACGGAAAAGTTGCCAACTATAATACGCTTCATCATGAAGTTCGATCAATCGCACTAAGCGGGTATCGGTAATATATGGGGCAGCAAATTGGGCAGCATAAACAGCGTGGTGGTTATCCGGCATTCTGCCATGAATTTTCCGAGAGGCATCTTCCTTATATTTGAAGGAATCATGGATAAGAGTAATCAGACGGAGTTTATTTTTAGTATCCGAATCTAAATCAGGAATCCGATTTACGTTTTCCATCACTTCCTTGATATGAAAAATCACCTTTCCTTCAGGATGCCCATAACGGGGTGTTCCCCAAAACAATCCTTTTCGGAATGAGGCATCTGAAATGATTGCGCGTTCAAGTTCGGTTTGTGCATCTATCATTTCAGCAATGAGGAGTTCTTCTTTTTCTGGATTAATCATCCGATCTTCCACATAATGTTTATAGTTGTCTGCAAAGGTATTCATGTTCTTGGACATAAACGATCTATTCGGTGATTTTGAAACATTAGAACTTCCCATTTCTTTAAATTGTTGTGTTAATGATAGATAGAAGTTCTTGATTTTCTATAAAATAAGTGCTGATGATCGTTAAACATACAGTTTTTGTAGACGAACTCATTTGTTCGAGGGATAAACGGATAACCCGTTAATTATCAATAGTTAAATGATTCATTAAAACATATGTCAAAGCTTGTTAATGTACCGTTAAAGTAACTTTTCATGGGAAACAAACCCGATTTATGGTCGTTATAGAGGCATAGAAATTAATGAATTAAAAATCAATTATTTTTCAACAGTTTTTAAACCAACTAAAATTGAAACAATTAATTTCATTAGTATTTGCAGGGATGATTGGAGGAATGGTAGCAATGACAGGAATGTATTTTTTGCAACCCAAAAGTAACTCAGCAAACTCTGAGAACTATACAACTCCAATTCATAACCAAAACGTAAAATGGGATCAGAACGCTGTTCCTTTTGACTTCAAATCAGCTGCTAAAAAAGCAATGCCCGTTGTGGTTCATATCACGGCAAGTGAAACTGGAACCGCAAGTAGAAATAGAGGAAACAATCCTTTCGAGGATTTATTCGGAGGGGATTGGTTTTATGGAGGCCCACAAAAAGGCACCGGTTCTGGAGTCATTTACACCAAAGAAGGATATATCATCACCAATAACCATGTCGTCGACTTTGCCGACGAAGTGGAAGTGACACTATATGATAATAGAACGTTCCAAGCAAAAGTGGTTGGAACCGATAAGACAACAGATTTGGCCGTCTTGAAAATAGAAGCAACAGATTTGCCAACATTGAAAATTGCAGATTCCGATAATGCAGAAGTAGGAGAATGGGTTTTGGCCGTCGGTAATCCTTTTGATTTGACATCAACAGTCACCGCAGGAATTATCAGTGCGAAAGCACGGAATATCAATATCCTAAGCAATAAAAAATCCATAGAATCCTTTATTCAGACAGATGCTGCTGTTAATCCAGGTAATTCTGGAGGAGCCTTGGTTGATGCTGAAGGAAAACTCGTAGGAATCAATACCGCTATTGCCACACAAACCGGTTCTTTTTCAGGATATTCATTTGCAATTCCTATAAATATTGTAACCAAAGTGGTGGATGATCTCATCCAATATGGAAAATCACAAAGAGGGCTCATCGGAATAGATATCCAAGATTTGGATAGCGACCATGCCGAAGAGTTAGGATTGAAAATCAACCAAGGAGTCGTAATTGTTGGAGTGATTGATGGAATGGCAGGACAATTTGCAGGATTATTACCCGACGATGTCATTACAAAAGTGGATGACAAAACTGTAAAATCCAGCCCTGAACTACAAGAACTTGTAGGGAGGAAAAGACCGGGAGATGTGGTCAACCTAACCATTGTAAGAAATGGTAAAACACAAAAAATACCTGTCCGATTAAAAGCCGGATAGCAGATATAAAGAACTTTTATCTTGTTTAAAGTTGGTTTTTCGTTTTGTTTTGATGCGTCCGTCTCGCTAACCGCGGGGCGGGCGTTTTTTTGTTTGATGCCCCCATATTTAGCATGATATGCGAAAAGACCTTATATTTGCTTAGCGAATTTTCGCTAATTGCTTTATAAGTTGAATTTGAAATGAATAAGACAGTCGCAAAAAATGTACTCAAAGGAGCAGAATTTATTATCAAAGATGCTCAACCCATAGATATATTTATTCCAGAAGAATGGGATGAAGAACAACAGATGATCCGTCAAACCGTCATTGACTTTGTGACCCAAATGGGAGATAAAGGCAAAAAGATCGAAAATCAAGTCAACCTAATGAAAGAGGCTGGCGAGTTAGGTTTCTTAGGATGCCATATTCCAGATGAATATGGAGGCATGCTTCTAGATACCAATACGGTTACAATGATCTGTGAATACCTCGGCGGTACGCACGGAGGATGGTCTACCTCTTTTGCCGCCCATACTGGAATTGGTATGTTGCCCATTCTTTATTTTGGAACAGAGGAGTTGAGAACAAAATATTTACCCGATTTATCCAATGGGACAAAATTTGCAGCATACTGCCTTACAGAACCCGGCTCTGGCTCTGATGCCCTGGCAGCAAAAACAAAAGCAGACCTATCTGAAGATGGTCAACACTATATTTTGAATGGACAAAAGATGTGGATTTCCAATGCAGGCTTTGCCGATGTATTCATTGTTTTTGCCCAAGTAGATGGAGATAAGTTCACTGGGTTTGTCGTAGATGCAGACACAGAAGGAATCAGTCTGGGAGCAGAAGAAGATAAAATGGGAATCAAAGGGTCTTCCACCCGCCAAGTCTTTTTCGAAAATGCCAAAGTTCCTACCTCCCATATTTTAGGAGAAATAGGGAAAGGTCATTTAATTGCCTTCAATGTATTGAACATAGGTCGTTTCAAATTAGGAGCCTTAACCGTGGGAGGATGCAAAAAAGCAACGGATACTAGTGTGAAATATGCAAACGAACGAAAACAATTCAAGCAATCCATTTCTAATTTTGGAGCCATACAACACAAGTTGGCAGAACAAACCATTAGGACTTTCGCTTTGGAATCTTCGATCTATCGCCTTTCGGATATGCTCAAGGATAAAAAAGATAATTTAGTCAATGAAGGATTATCTTATTCTGATGCTTTGCTCCAAGCAGCGGAAGAATATGCCGTAGAATGTGCCTTATTAAAAGTCTATGGCTCTGAAGCTGCCGATTTCGCCGTTGACGAAGCGGTCCAAATTCATGGAGGCTATGGATTCTCCGAAGAATACTATGTAGCTGGAGCCTACAGGGATGCCCGAATCAATCGAATTTATGAAGGGACCAACGAAATCAATCGTATGCTTTCGGTAAGTATGTTGTTGAAAAAAGCCATGAAAGGTCAAATTGACATTGTCGGACCCGCTTGGGCCGTACAAAAAGAATTGGCTTCCATGCCATCTATGGAAACCCTTGAAGGAGATTATGCCGAAGAGAAAAAAGCAATAAAAGATTTCAAGAAAATGATTTTAATGGTTGCAGGAGCTGCTGCCAAACAACAAATGGATGGCGCTTTGAACCTAAAGGAAGAACAAGAAATCTTGATGAATATTTCCGATATGATGATTGATGGCTTCAATGCGGAATCGCTCTTGCTTCGGGTAGAAAAATTGAAGGGAATGGATAACAAAAATGCTTCGCAAGAAATATACGAAGCGATTCTTCAGACCTATATCCATGATGCTACTTCCAGAATGGCAAAGGCAGCTTCAGATGCTTTGGTTTCTTTCGCAGAAGGCGATGTACTCAATATTATGTTGAGGGGAGTAAAAAGGTATTCGAAATACACGCCTAAAAATGTAAAAGTATTAAGACGTAAAATCGCTCAGAAATTAATTGGTGAAAATGCGTATTGTTTATAAATGATATCTGATTGTTCTACTTGGATGTCTTAGACATCCAAGTAGAACATCAATGATTCATATCTCTCTTTGATGGATTCGTTCAAGTAATCCGACTCGTGGAAGAAAGCACGAACATCAAAATTATGACGTTCTAAAGACGCAACAATTCTCGCTATATCTTTTTTGTTTATTTTTAAGGTCACCTCTGCTTGTGATGATTTCAAATCAGATGTAATAAAGGTGCTGATGACTGCCGCATTTTCTTGCTCTATAATGCTTGAAATCTTGGCCAAAGAATAATCCCTTCGGTTCATTTCTAGAACAATAATAGAACCCGGCACTGTAAAAGACCCCATATTCCCCAAGCGATTCATCAAATCTTCTTGAGTAATCATACCAATATATCGGTCTTCTTTATCTACAACAGGAATCACCGACAATCTGAAATCCGTCATCAATCGAAGAATTTCATAAATATGATTGTCCGCACTCACATAAGGTCTATTATATTGTAGCCCGTAGGAAGAAATTTTTTCTTCTGTATCATAATTCAGAATATCATCTTCCGAAATCAGACCGATAAGTTGGTCGCCTTCTACTAATGGAAGATGCCTTACATGATACTCGCTCATCTGATCCAAGGCAAAACTGCCTGCATCCTCTAGCTTGAGAGGAAGGATGATTGCTGATATTAGTGTGCCCGCAGTCATGTGTATTAGCCTTTAGTTTACTTAATCTCGTAGTTATTAGTCATATATACGCAAAAGCGTACGATGTGGTTTCTCCTAGTCTGCTTAAATGTAGTCTTTTAACGTCAATTTAACCCAATTTTCTCATATGGTTTTTCTTATTTTAACAAAAACAAAAAGTATAATCAATTGATTTATAGATTATTGATAATATTTATTACTATGATAAATAATTGTTTTTATATGATAATTTATCCTGATAAAAATAAGAAAGTCACACGAAAACAAAATTATTGCAAAGACCATTTGTCACAACTGATGAGAAAAAGATATTTAAAGTCTTTTACTTAGAAACGACTTCAAAAATCCGTTGAATATCAAACAGTTCCGTTTTTTCTTGGATGGTAGCCGTGATGATGATCCGTCCGCCGGGCTTGGCTTTCCTTAGCAATCGCATCATAGGAATCGTAACATCACCAATAGAATTTTCTTCTTTTGTTTTTGATTTTTTCTCATAGGTGATATTCAAAGTAGAAATGGTTAGATGATCTCCCATTCTATTGCGGACAAGAATATCTTCTGTTATTACTTTTTCAATTTGTTCCGGAGTAATTTCATTTTTCTTCAAATTACCCCAATGAATTTGATATTTGCTGTTTGCTCCTTTGGATAAAGAAAAGCGAACGGGCAGCGACATCGTTGTCGGAACAGGTTTTTCCATAATCTTCCCCGGTTCCCAAATAGGCATCTCCTTCACAACCCGCATAGCCTCATTACCACATCCGCCACCAATATCTCTTTTTATTTTTAATTGAGTCAATTCACCAGTACTCCCTACATTGAATTCTACATAAACAATCCCCTCAACTCCACTCTCTTTCGCTTCTTCTGGATATTTGAGATGTTCTGCCATATAAGCCAAAAGTTTTTGGTTGGAACATTCCCGCTTTTTATCCGGATGGTCATATTCATCACAACCCGGAAAATAAGGCATCTCTTTTTCCTTAGAAAAGAAATTATCAACCGTTACATCCATCTCATTGATTTGCTCCACAATGCTTTTTCCTTTAGGCAATGACTTATTTTTTTCAGGAACAATGGGTTTCATCGGTTCTTCCATGAATACAATTTCCTCTTCCTCCAAAGTAAAAGGCACTTCAATATTATAAATGATGTTAACAGGTTCTCCTTTATTTTTTGCAGGTATCCAAAGCGGCATATTTTTGATGATTCGAATGGCTTCATCTCCACATCCTCCTCCTATATCATGAATAAGATTAGAACGCACAACCTTCCCTTTCCTAGAAATAATACATCCAACAATAACCTTCCCCTCCAAATGTTGATTCAGAGCAGCCTTAGGATAAAGCAAATGTTCTTTTAAATATTTGGACAGTTCTTCTTCGGTACAAGAGATAGGTGAGTCATTTTCTAAACAACCATTCCAAAGTGGAGAAGAATCTGCTTTTGTTAAAATTTCTCCATCTATCTTTTCTTCTTGCGAAAAGGAAGGTTGAATAAAAACAAGGGAAACGAACCCCAATATGATGAAAGGTAATGTTGTTCTAAACATGTCTAGTAGTATATTTCAGTGTATAAAGTAATGATTCAAAATAATCCATAAGCTATAATTTGTTCTTTTAGACCTGCATTTCGTTACGAAATTACTTACTATACTATGGCATAGCTCTGTTTTTCGACCTCATTAAGTTCTAAAATTACTGCGTTATTTCCTTATCATTATTTTTGACTCATTACTTGGATAATTTTAATAACCAAAAAAATGCCAACTCATTAAAATTATATACCATTTGTTGTTTACTAAGGTTCAATTAGCACATCTTTAACAAGGATCTAAAAATAGAACGTCCGGTAAGCAGCCTTTGCTATCCTCTCATTGTCAATTAAGACGAATAAAAATGTTAGAAGTCTAATCTTATCTATTATTTTTGCAGACATCTTATATGGATATAAGCTTAACGTCCTCATTATTATATTAATAAATACATAACCATGAATCGAATTTCTTTATTTTGGATAACTCTGGTAGGTCTTACCATTATATCTGCCTGTACTCCAAAAATTAGCGATGCTACAAAAGAAGAAGTGAAAAACGAAGCAGAAGAAATGATTGCTGTAGCAACGACACCCACCGCCAAATATGAATATACAACCATTCCTGGCGATCCTTTAGGTGTAAAAACATACACCATGAAAAATGGTATGAAGGTCATTATGAGTGTGAACAAAAACGAACCTCGTATCCAAACCAACATAGCTGTTAGAGCGGGTTCAAAACACGACCCTGCTGATGCTACCGGCTTGGCCCACTATCTGGAACACATGATGTTTAAGGGAACAAGAAACATCGCTTCTTTGAATTGGGAAGAAGAAAGCAAATTATTAGAACAAATTTCTGATTTGTACGAAAAGCATCGGTCAGAGACTGATCCAGATAAAAGAAAAGCCATTTATGCCGAAATAGATAAAGTATCTAATGACGCAGCAAAATATGTGGCTGCTAATGAATACGACAAGATGGTCTCTGCCTTGGGTGCTAAAGGAACCAATGCCTATACTTGGGTAGAACAAACCGTTTATGTGAATGACATCCCTAGCAATGAATTGGAACGTTGGATGAAATTGGAGTCCGAGCGTTTTAAGGAATGTGTTCTTCGTTTGTTCCATACAGAACTCGAAGCCGTTTATGAAGAATTCAACATTAACCAAGATAGGGATTTCAGAAAATCAAACGGTGCTATTAGAGAGGAATTATTCCCTTCTCACCCTTATGGAACTCAAACCACTATCGGTAAAGGAGAACATTTGAAAAATCCAAGCCACGTAAAAATCCAAGAATACTTTACCAAGTACTATGTGCCCAATAATATGGCGATTGTGGTTTCAGGAGATTTCGATCCTGATGAAATGATAGCTATGGCTGAAAAGTATTTTGGCAGCTATGAAAAGAAAGCTATGGATCGCCCGA
>JAHDDR010000202.1 GCA_020629255.1 Saprospiraceae bacterium
AAAAAACAATTTGTCATGGCTAAGAAGGTATCAAAGAACTCGAGAGTAGGACAAAGAGCTGCCAACGCAGGTTCAGGTAAAGATCACGTAAAAGTGGTAAAAAGTGTCAAAGATCCTGTAACAGGTAAGTACACGTACAAAGAAATGATTGTCCACAAGGATAAGGTGAAGGAATTCTTTGCTGATAAGAAGTAATCATTTCATTTATCTATGTGAAAAAATAGCTAAGGCTTTTCTAAGAAAAATAGAAAAGCCTTTTCGTGTTTCCACTCAACTCAATTGTAAGTTGGGGTGTTGAATAGAAAACTAATTAAAAATATAGAAAGCAAAAGGAATGAGTTTCTTTAAAAAGTTTTTCAGCAAGGAGAAAGAAGAAGATCTTGATAAGGGCTTGGAAAAAACCAAAACGAATATCTTCTCCCAATTAGGCAAAGTGATTGCCGGGAAATCAACAGTGGATGAAGAAGTTCTTGATGAACTGGAACAAGTATTGATTTCATCGGATGTAGGCTTGGATACCACCATCAGGATCATAGAGCGATTGGAAGAAAGGGTGGCCAAAGACAAGTACCTGAACACCAGCCAACTGAATTCTATCCTTAGGGAAGAAATCGTAGGGCTGCTGTCCGAAAACAATACCATTGATGTTGATGATTTTAACCCGCCAAATAAAGAGGTAAGACCTTATATTTTATTGGTAGTAGGAGTAAATGGTGTAGGTAAAACCACAACCATTGGAAAATTGGCATATCAATTAACAAAAAGTGGGAAAAAAGTCGTTTTGGGAGCTGCTGATACTTTCCGTGCTGCCGCTGTTGATCAATTGGAAATCTGGGCTGAACGAGCCGGCTGCGAATTTTATTCCAAAGGAATGAACACGGATCCCGCTGCAGTAGCCTACGAAACCGTCCAACATGCCATGAGCAATTATCTGGATGTAGCAATCATAGACACAGCCGGTCGTTTGCACAACAAAGTGGGTTTGATGAATGAGTTGTCTAAAATCAAACGCTCCATAGATAAAAAATATCCAGGTGCCCCCCACGATGTACTTTTGGTCTTAGATGCTTCAACTGGGCAAAATGCCATAGAACAATGTGCTAAGTTCAGCGAGGCGACAGATGTTACTTGTTTGGCATTAACCAAATTGGATGGTACCGCGAAAGGGGGAGTTGCCATTGGTATTTCTGACCAATTCAAAATTCCTATCCGTTACATAGGTGTAGGGGAGGGAATGGAACACTTGCAAATTTTCAATAAAAAAGCTTTTGTTGATTCTTTATTTAAAGATGCGGAAAAATTTTCTGTAGAATAAAATCTTAAAAAATGTGATAAAAATAGCCGTTTGTAGTCTAAACTATAAACGGCTATTTTTTTCGTAGAAAAATAAAGAATATGAATACGTTACTAGAAACAATATTGGGCTTTCAGGGTACATTTTTTACGATACTTTTTACCATTGCTACATATTATGCAGTGAAATGGGTTTTGGAGAAATCTTCTAAGGGAAAAACGGATTGGGGGATCGTGAAATCCATTATTTTATTTGCTATTGTTTTAACGGGAGCCGTCGCCATCCTTTTATCTTTACCGATGGATCCAGGAACGAAATCCAATATTTCTAGTTTAATCGGTATCGTTATTTCTGCCGTTTTTGCTCTGAGTTCTGCCACCTTTATGGGGAACGGAATGGCGGGTATTATGCTGCGAACCATAAATAGTTTCAAACCCGGCGATTTTATTCATACCGGCGATTTATTCGGACGGGTGACAGAGAGAGGATTATTCCACACAGAAATACAAACGGAAAATCGAGATTTAACGACTATCCCTAATTTATTTTTGACGACCAACCCTGTAAAAGTGATTCGAACGTCTGGTACATTTATTTCAGGTATCTGTTCTTTGGGTTATGATGTAAATCGGGTAAAGATAGAAAAGGCTTTAATTGAAGCAACGGAGCGTACAGGACTTAAAGACGGCTTTGTTCGAATAACAGATTTGGGTGATTTTTCTGTCGTATATAAAACCTATGGTTTATTAGAAGATATTAAGACAATCATCTCTGCCGAATCGAAATTAAATGCCATGATTTTGGATTGCTTGCACGAAGCAGGAATAGAAATAGTTTCACCTAATTTTATGAATCAAAGACAAGTGGGAGATACGATTTTTATTCCTAAAAAAGTAAGGAAATCAGAGCAAAAAGAAGTGGATGATGCAGATGCACCAGAAAATGTAATTTTCGATAAAGCAGAAGAAGCTGAATCTTTAGAAAAACGAAAAGAAAAATTAACGGAGGTGGATGAAAAAATAAAATCAATCCACGAAGAATTAAAAGCCGCTGAAACAGAAGAAGACAAAGAGGAAATTAAAAAACGATTAGGTAAATGGACAGCAATAAAAGATAAAATGCTGGAAAAAATTGATGCAAAACAAGACGAAATCAGTTCTAAGAAATAAATTTAATAGTCTTGAATCAAAGCATTTAATTCTTGTGTAATTTCTTCCCCAAGAACCGGAAAATCAAAATAACGATTTTCGAATTGTCGAACCCATTTTATTCCTTGGATGGAATTGCTTAGTAAAATACCATCGGCATTTTTTAATGCTCGGATAGTGAAATCTTTTTCTTGTGTGGGAATATTTATTTTTTGAATAATGACTTGCCGCATTACGCCTTGTACACAGCCAGAAGAAATAGAGGGAGTAATTAATTTATTTTTTTTTATTAAGTAAATATTAGAACTGACGGCTTCTGCAATTTTATTTTCCGTGTTAAGAATAAGGCAGTCATCCCAGTTGTTTTTTTCTTTTTCTAATCCAGCTAAAATATAAGGTAGGCTATTTCCTGTTTTAAGATGTGAAATGGGAGACGGATATAATGTTTTGTTTTTGGAATAACCGATGGCTAATCCTTTTTTGGAAAAAAAGAAATTTTTCCTTTTTAACGGAGAGGTTTCAATTAAAAAATGGAAGTTATTTTTTTTAGGAGTATAAAGTCCCCCGTCTACTCTGAAAACCATTAGGCGAACCCTGTGGTTGCCTTTTTCTTGAGTAAGTTTATTAATTTCTCCTCGAAGAAAATCCAAGGAGAAGTTTTTAGGAATATTGTATTGTAAAATAGAAAGACCCTCATAAAGTCTTTGGAAGTGTTGTTCTAGGAAAGGAATTTTCCCTAGGAAAACACGTATCGTTTCAAAAAGAGAATCGCCGTATTTGAAGGCTCGGTTTTCTATTCCGATGGAGAATTTATTACTAGGAATTATTTTTCCGTTATAATTTATGTTGCGCATTTTTTACTTCTTGATTTTTGATGATCCTAAAATCAAAAGCAATAAAAATAATGGGAGTAAAAAATGCGGGAATCGCATGAAAAATTCAGGGAGCCATTGCTTGAAGCTATACCAACCCAAAGACCAAGAAAAATTAGCATAAACCCTAGCCAATGCGGTCAGAAACCCCCAAATAATAATATAATACAAACTAAATTTTTGAATTTTCTTGGAAGGGATAAATAATAAAACAGCAGCGAATAAATCCAATACTCCAACAAGAAACAAAACTTGTTTAGATGTATTTTCGGTGAAACCAAAACCCTTGATCATCATGTCAATAAAATGCCCGGGTATAGGATAAAATCCAAGGGCAAATAATCCATGTCCGATAAAGGTGAGGGCGATAACGATTTTAATGAAAAAAATAAAAGTGCTATCTGACTCAGGGAATTTATGTTCTAAATAATAATGGGTGAAAAAATAAAACAAAATTAAAGGCATGCAAAATTGGGAGGCATATTCAATAAATTGCCCCATTCTGAATCCGCTATGGATGTAATAACAAAAAGCAAGAAAAAAAAGCAAGCCAAATGAAGTGTGAAGAATTGTTTTTAATATTCTTTTGGGTATTTTATGGATGAAAAAGACAGATAAAGCAGCAAGAATTAAAAAAATACCAAAAACAACAGCAAGTGTTTTATATCGGTCATACCATATAGGGTTGGTCATATATTCTTTCCAGTCGATCCTGTAAATATATGTTACAATAGGATTCATGAAAACCGGATGATAGAAAAAAGCACCGAAAGGATTGCTCTTTAAAAAAAACTGAAAAGCCCTACCTAGAAATAAAGCCATGCAAGACCATTGCAAAATTTTAAGTAAAAAAGGGAGTTCCATAAAACGAGAATCCAAAGAAATGGATTTGTTTTTTTCTTTGGATTCTCGCATAGAAATTAAATTTATATTTTAGGGAA
This sequence comes from Saprospiraceae bacterium, assembly GCA_020629255.1. Lineage (GTDB taxonomy): Bacteria > Bacteroidota > Bacteroidia > Chitinophagales > Saprospiraceae > JAHDCE01. The sequence goes on from JAHDDR010000202.1 coordinate 4,256, forward strand.
ATCAGATTATTCTCCGAATAACATTAATTTTTGGATACTCATTTTTCCTTGATGTTCCAAACCGATAAAATATATTCCCGGGCTATAATCGGTTAAAGAAATAGTTTTGTTCGTCGTACCTACGGATAATTCCATTCGATCCTTCATCAAGATTTTTCCTTCAATATCCATAAGAACCCAATTTATGCTACTAGGTAATTCATTTCCTACTCGTTCTACCGAAAGGACAATACCTCCTTTCGTTGGGTTGGGAGAAAGAACAAATGGATAAAGTTCCCCTCTTGGTCCGCCCAAATTAATAATGTTGACCATTAATTCAGAAACAATCACATCGTCTGTTGCAGTACATCCGTTTAGCGTAACGGTTACACTATAAGTATCAAAATCATTGATGGTGATAACCTGTGTCGTCTCTCCCGTACTCCAAGAATAAGCATCGAAACCAGCACCCGCATCAATTGTTGTTGAATTGAAATCTTGAATTTCCAAATCCGGTCCCAAATCCACAAATGGGTTTACGTTATTCGGATTCATTAAGGTGATCACACCATTATTATACGTCATAACTCCCGAGCCAGTATCACTTGGACTAGGCATCCATAAATCAATATTATTGGGCATCGTAAATCTAGAATCGGCATCCGTTTTAGGAGTAACAGCATCCGCATTGTCTGTTATAACCGTACGGATTTCAATCGAATTCTGATCAATGAACAACCACTTGAATTGATTGAATGTGCCATGCGTCATTGTCCAATCTTTGGCATCGTCTACCGTCCTCAATTCGGCACCCCAACCTCCTTCACCGATGTAAACCACTCCATTATTATCATCCCGGATGAAGCCTTCCGTATTTCCGGCATCGTCGCTTCTTAAGATAGGATAAGTGAATTTGCACAAATGGGCATCACTTTCCAAAACCAATTGAACACCATGTTCCTCAAAAAGAGGAGACCAAAAATTAGCTTGATCATCTTGCTCGTCCTTACCACTTTCGTGCGGGCGAGTAGGTTTGTGGTATTGGGCAATTTTCCAATAAGCACAAGAAGTGGAAGCCTCATCTTCCAACCATTCCAATTGATTACCCAAGCGGGATATTTCAGAATTAAGTGTGATGTTTCTCACTAAATTCCCTCCGAGGCTTAGAGCATAATAATTTTCAGGGTTGGGTGTGTCAAAAAAATGATAAATGGAATTGTTATCCAACTCATGATTGCCTCTGGCTGCAATAATAGGAGTCATTCTCCCATCATCAGAAATGGTCAATTGCCAATCATCCATCCATTCGGGCCATTCATCTGCATCAACAGGGTGGGTAACATCGTCGCCCCAAGTCATGTCGCCACCAAAAAAAACGGCATGAGCCCTCAGTTTGGCCACCAATTTGTTGGCATTTTGCCGTCCGATATCATCGTCCAAAACAGGAATGTCCCTCGAGTCGCCACCAGCAATGATGGAAAGTCTTTGAGTGGGAACATCAGGAGATGTTTCAAAAAACATCACACTACTGGCTCCTTGATCATCAACAATCATAAAGTAATATCTTGTATTGGGTTGAAGACCCGTCAGACGTACAAAATTATTTTCCATCCCTTTGTGATCTTGGATTCGATCCACGGCTTGGCTGAAAGCATACATAGAAGCATCTTGTCCATGATTCACTACATCATAATAAAACGCAGGATCGCCTTCATCATCGAAAGGATCGAAGGGCGAATCGTCATATTGCTCAAAGCCGACCGTCATGGTGGTTGATGGATCATTATTCCAGACACAACGGTATCTTCTAGTATTGGCAAAAGACATTTCCAAAACGAAAATCAAGGCAAGTAAAGGGAGTATTCTTTTCATGTTAATGATGATTTGAATTAAGGAAGGTAAAAATAATAATTTTCCCATTCTAAAATATTAGGAAACTATCCCATTAGGAATATAATAAGCAAAAAAGAGCCGTTCTACTTTCGCAGAACGGCCCTTCATGTTGTGATTCCAGTTTGAAGCTTTTAATCTTCATCTTCTTCAGTATTTTTCTTCTTCTTTTTCTTTTTGGGTTTTTCGATTTCTTCTTCCTCATCCTCTCCACCTGCAGAAGCATATTCTGCTAATACATTTTCAAGTTCTTCCTCGTCACCAGGTGTATAGCCAGAATGGGAATAAACAATATTTCCTTCCGCATCTACAACAAAAGTTTGAGGAACGGTTTGGAAATTCATTGCTTTTTTCAAATCCTCATTCACATCACTAAGAACGGTATAATCCCAACCGAAATTGTCAACCATCGGTTTTACTTTACGAATCGCTCTGGAATTATCAATAGTGATAGCGAGTAGCTTCATATTGTATTTTTCTTGCCATTCTTCATAATAATCCATTAGTGTATTCAATTCCTTTTTACAAGGAGAACACCAAGTCGCCCAAAAACTCATAACCGTGAGTTTGCCATCATTCAAATATTCTTGGATGCTGACGGATTGCCCCTCTAATGTTTTTACCTCAACATCTGGAACTGTTTTTTGTGCAAATGAAGCTAGACTTATAAGGGTAAATAAAAGTGTGGGAAGAAAGATTTTAAAAGTATTCATGTGTAGAATAAGATTTGTTTTTGATGAACAATTTGAATTTTAAGGATGATAATGGGTTTGATACACCCAAGATAGACAATAATACTGACTGTTATCAAGAACCCCAAATCCTTTTAACTGATATTTAACGATAGCGGAAATTCAGACATATTAACAGCCCGTTTTAATAAAATGTGTCACTTTGGCACATCTATAGGAGCCTTTGATGTGTTGGTATGATATGTGAACAGGATTAGAAAGAAAATCAAGAACGGATCTTTTTTACACTTTTTGGTATCTAAACATTAGGGAAAGGAGATAAATTTTAATTTTTTCTAAACCTAAGGAATAACTATACGATTCTCCTTCGAATGGGCTATTTTTGGGGCTTGGTATCCAAAAATGGAAATGGATCATCAAACCACAAGAAAATACAAGGTTAAAATATAGATGAGGATAAAATTAGATTCCTCTTTTAAATAGAAAAATATGCTAAAAGGCTTCACAAAAGTTATCGGAAAAATCTTCGGTACGAAATACGATAAAGACAT
>JAHDDR010000015.1:0-28398 GCA_020629255.1 Saprospiraceae bacterium
TTTTTTGATTTTTTGCCAATAAACCCGTTTCTTTGCAGAGATTTTCTCCAATCTTTTCCATTCTGGAGAAATACTATATTTAAATAATTGGTTATTAGCGTATTGTACGCAACAAAAAGAATCAACACGTAATGGCATTAATTGGAAAAATTAGAAATAACCTTTGGTTGGTCATCGTATTACTCGGTCTAGCTATGTTAGGGTTCATTTTTATGGATATGACTCGCAACGATGGAAGCAGTCTTTTTGGTGGTTCTCCCACTACTTTAGCAGAAATTGATGGCACTCCCATCGACATACAAGAATTTGATCGCCTTGCCCGGGTAAGGTACAGCAATTCGGGAGCAGATTACTATGCTCAAAGAAATGCTCTTTGGAATTCTTTGGTTGGAGAAACGATTATCAACAACCAAGCAGAAAAATTAGGTGTCTCTGTGACCGAAGAGGAATTGGAAGGACTTCTTTATGGACCAGATTACAGTCCCATTATTCGCCAAGATTTTCCAAACCCTGAATTTAGGGGGGCAGTCAATACAGAGCAACTGAACCAGATTCGTGATTTAGAGGCTTCCAATACACTTAACCCTGAGTTTGCCATGTACTGGCAAGAAGAAAAAAACCGGGTGAAGCAGGATCAAGTACAGAACAAGATCAATCAATTGGTTTCTAAATCCATCTATACTCCAACTTGGATGGTAAACATGCAAAATGAAGATAGGAATGGGCAAGTGAATTTCAGCTATGCTAAAATTCCTTTTGACATTATTGATAATACTGATATCGCTTTAGAAGATACCGATTATCAAAAATATATCGATGAAAATAAAGGAGTGCTTTTTAATAAAAATGCAACCCAGACTTTAGATTACATTGTTTTTGATGTAAAACCTACTGCAAAGGATTCTGCAAACTTGCAAGAAGAACTGAAGAAATTAATCCCTCAGTTCGAATCGCCCAAGGATGTACAGATTTTTGTGGAATCCAAACAAGGAATTTATAACGAAGCTTACTTCTTGAAAAATGAATTGAAATCGGCTAATGCTGATGAATTATTCAATGCTGGAGTAGGAACGATTATCGGACCCTACTTGGATGGAGACACCTATAAGGTGGCTAAAATCCTAGATAAAAAAGTGGTTCCTGATTCTCTTTCAGCCCGGCATATCCTAAGGAATGCAACGGCACAAGATCCTATTGCAATGCAAGCTGCAAGGGATACCATCGAAATGATCAAGAACATGATCCTTAATGAAGGATTTACTTTTGATTCTTTAGCCAACCGTTTTGGTACAGATGCAACAAAAACAAATGGGGGCGATTTAGGAACTTTTGGTCCAGCCGACCCAAATGGCACCGAACAAAGGCAAAATACAATGGTAAAACCATTCAACGATGCTGTTTTCTACCAGGCAAAACCTGGAGAACTAACTATTGTAGAATCTCAATTCGGTGTTCATTTAGTTGAAGTAACCCGGCAGCATTCTTCTGGTAAGAAAGCGGTAAAAGTTGCCTACCTACAAGAATCTATCGTTCCTTCTAAAGAAACCCAAAAGAACCAATATGCCAAAGCTTTACGTTTTGCTACCGACAACCGTACATTGGATGCCATGAAATCAGCAGCGAAGGAAGCAGGCTATACGGTTTCTTCTAGCGAAGCTTTGGATGCTAATGGATTCTATGTTTCTGAATTAGGAGGTGGAGAATCTACTCGTGCTATGGTGAAGTGGGCGAACGATGCGAATGTTGGAGATGTATCTCCTTCTGTTTATCGCTATATCGACCCAGCACGTTATTTCGAGAATAAATATGTTGTGACTGCCGTAGCTAATAAAGTAGCTGCTGGTGTTCCGACAGTAGCCGTAGCCAAAAAATCTATAGAGAACTTGGTCATGAAACAAAAAAAGGGTGAAACCATTGTTTCAAAATTACCGAAAGATATTACAGACTTAAGTCAAGTGTCTGCTGTTTTTGATGAAATAGAAATGGATTCGACCTATGCCACATTTAATGGATCGTCTCGATTTAGAGGAGAACCAGAATTACTAGGCGAATTGTTTAAATTAGCAACCGGGCAGACTACAAAACCTGTTATCGGAAATGATGGCGTTTATATTGCTACCATGACCTCCAAGAATGCTGCTCCAGCAGCTTCTAATGTTTCACAACTTAGAACCCAAATTTCTTCTTCGTACCGAAATCAGGTGCGAGGACGATTGGTCCCTGCTCTTCAGGATGAAGTGGAAATCGAGGATATGAGAAGCAAATTCTTCTAAACAAATTCAAATCTTGATTTTAGAAAAAGCGGGAGCCTTTGGTTCCCGCTTTTTTTATCAAAATAATTTTTTTAAAAAAACATTAATAATATTATTGTAACTTACTAGACAAGAATTGAGTTATATAAGATAAAGAGGCGTATTATGAATATCGATAAACCACTTGTAAATAGAATTGCCAATAGCGGATTAATCACCATTAATCTAGAAGATTATTTTCCGAAGGGAGAAATCATAGCGTTCGATTTGAAGGATTATCTTTTCATGGAATTGGTTTTGAAGGAAAAGGATTTCAGAGCTGCATTGAAAGAGCATGATTGGAGTCAATATCAAGATAAAAATTTATTGGTTCATTGTTCTACGGATGCAATTATTCCCATGTGGGCGTATATGCTAATCGCCGCTTATGCAGAACCTTTTGCTTTAAATATTTCTCAGGGAAACCAAGAAGATTTCATCAAATTATCTTATCAAAAAGCATTGGGTGAAATCGACTTCGGTCAATATCAAGACAAAAGGATTGTTATAAAGGGATGTAGTATGAAACCTGTACCGCCCTATGCTTATGCTTTACTGACCCAATCTTTGCGACCCTATGCACAAAGCATTATGTTCGGAGAGCCTTGCTCTACGGTACCGGTATTCAAGCGACCCCGAACCCAAAAATAACACCCGTTTTATACACATATACTATTTTAGACATCCATTTTATTCAGTAGAAAACCTAATCACCACATCAGTATGCGTAGAATTTTCCTTTCACTCAGCCTATTACTAGGATTCTTTGCACTATTCGTCGTATTGAGTTCCTATACTCACGACAATCAAGGTTCAACATCCATCTCTGTTTCCGGAGAAAGTGTGAGCCTTCCACAAATCATACAAGCTGTAGACATTCCTTATGCTGTTGATTTTTGCGGAGAACCCTTCCCTATGGAGCATTTTGATGTCAAGGAACGATTAGACAAAGAACTCATTTCTAATTCGTATCGCCATTCTGGCACTATCCTTTACTTAAAACGGGCTGCTCGTTTTTTTCCGACCATCGAAAAAATTCTTGCCGAAAATGGAATGCCCGATGATTTGAAATATCTGGCTGTTGCTGAAAGCGGTTTGGAAAATGCAACATCTCCTGCCGGAGCCAAAGGTTATTGGCAATTCATGAAGGCAACGGGAAGAAGCTATGGATTAACCATCACTTCGGAAGTAGATGAAAGAATGCATTTGGAAAAATCAACACGTGCTGCTTGTAAATACTTAACCAAATTAAAGAACCAATTCGGTAGTTGGACTTTAGCTGCTGCTGCTTACAACATGGGGGAAACGGGGTTGAAAAAGAACCTTGCCAGTCAAAAATCCAATTCTCTTTTTGATTTGAATCTCAATTCAGAAACGATGAGATATGTTTTCCGGATTGCTGCGATCAAGGAGATCATGAAAAATCCACGCAATTTCGGTTTCTATATCGACGATCATCACAAGTATGCTCCTTTTCCAGAATGTTACAATATTGAAGTAAAAGGTTCTGTCAGTAGTTGGGCTACATGGGCTTCACAAAATGGTATGTCTTATAGGGAATTAAAAATATACAACCCGTGGCTCAAAGATTCGCAATTGATCAACAAAGAAAGAAAAACGTATTATGTGAAAGTTCCCAAGAAGGAATAATGATTTCTTAGCTTTATTCAACAAAGAGACATTTGATCAAAGGGCTGTTAATTTTTCCATCAGCCCTTCTCTTTTTCTTACAGAAACCTCCACTTCTGCCCCATCCGTCATAATTAGTTTTACAGGTTTTCCTTTTACAAATCTTTTTACATGAATTAAGTTCACCATGTGTGACTTGTGTATCCGATAAAAAGAATAATCTTCTGTAAGATCATCCAAATATTTTAAGGTTTTTGACACCAGTACCGGCTTACTTTCACCCTTAACAAAAAATTTCGTGTAATTCCCATAAGCCGTACATCGAACAATATTATCCGGATCAATAAAAACATAGCCATCGGATGTGGGAAAGGCAATTTTTGGGGTGTCTTTTATTTGGTTGGATTTCTGTTGCTCTTGTAATCTTAATCCATTCTCACTTCTTTTTATTTTTTCAATTTTTTCAACAGCGGCAATCAACTCATCTATATCTATGGGTTTGAGCAAATAATCCACCACCGAAAATTTAAATGCTTTTACAGCATATTGTTCATAAGCCGTGGTAAAAATGACGTGAAAATCAATCTTCCCCAAACTCTCCAACAATTGGAACCCGTCTTTCATGGGCATTCTGATATCTAGGAAAATGAAATCAGGAGAAAGGGATTTTATCATTTTTTCTGCAGAATCTACAGAATCAGCCTCTCCGATAATCTCTACATTCGGACAATATTCTTCGCAAATGTTGCGAAGAACTTTCCGCCCCTTGGATTCATCATCTATAATGATGCATTTTAATTTTTGATTCACCATTTCCTTATTTTGTTATGAATGTTCTAGCAACTCCTTCTTTTCCAAAATAAACAACATAGCATTAACATTCAAGAAAATTAACACAATCAACAAAAAGGGCGTTAAATTCAAAATTTAACGCCCTTTTATAAAAACAAGCTTTTTACATGAGTTAACCTCCACTTGCAACTCTAAGTTTCTCGATCTGACTCTCCCAAAGTCTTTTCTGATCCTCCACTTCATCCTCGTCGCAAAAATCTGTGATTTCCAATATCGTTTCTCCTGTCACTTCAGAACGGCTGAACCGAATTTCAAAATATTCATCATCGCTATCTGCGTCTTCCCATTTGAAGCGAACTCGTTCCTCTTCAATATCATCAACCATTTCAGCGATTTCATCCGCCCCATCCCAGGAAAATGTATAAGTATCCCCTTCTACTTCGCATTGATCACAAAACCAACGAATAATGGCTGAATGCTCTGTAAAAAACTTATAAAGGATGGTAGGCGAAGCCCTGAAAAGGAATTCCATGTCAAATGACACTCTTTCCATTATATCTTTCTTTATTTTATGAATAATCCCATACAAATCAAATTTTAATGGGAGATTGGACGCAATAAAAAATAAAAAATTGATTTTTCCAAATGAGAGGAACTAATTTTAATAAATTATCATTATAAGTTAGTATCGTTTTAGAAGGAATGAAATTATCACGCCCCTAAATCATTAAAATCAGCAACTTACTTGATTCTAAGCATAGATTCTCTTAATTTTGTAAAGATAAACACACATCATTTCTTCTCATTTCTAAATTTTAAAAGGCTATCTGAATGAGGCAACTGAAGATTACCAAGTCAATCACTAACCGTGAAAGTCAATCATTGGAGAAATACCTTCAAGAAATTGGTAAAGTGGATTTGCTTACTCCGGAAGAAGAAGTAGATTTGGCTAAACGAATAAAGCAAGGCGATCAAATAGCCTTGGAAAAACTTACTAAAGCCAATCTCAGATTCGTAGTTTCCGTTGCCAAGCAATATCAAAACCAAGGACTTTCCCTGAGCGACTTGATCAATGAGGGAAATCTGGGCTTAATCAAAGCGGCACAACGTTTTGATGAAACCAGAGGGTTCAAATTCATTTCCTATGCTGTTTGGTGGATCAGACAATCCATCCTCCAAGCATTGGCAGAACAATCCCGCATTGTTCGACTACCATTGAACAAGGTAGGCTCCCTAAACAAAATCAACAAAGCATTTTCCCAACTAGAACAAGAATACGAAAGAGAGCCTTCTGCCGAAGAATTGGCAGAGCAATTGGAAATCAATACAGAGGAAGTTGAAACCACTTTGGGTGTCGCGGCTCGTCATGTTTCTATGGATGCTCCTTTTGTTGAAGGTGAGGATAACTCTCTTTTGGATGTTTTGGAAAATGGCAATATTCCATTAACGGATTCCAAATTGGAATACCATGAATCTCTAAGCCGTGAAATAGAACGTTCTTTAGGTACTTTGACTGAGAGACAAGCGGATGTCATTAAGCTGTACTTTGGTATTACTGTAGAACATCCTATGTCTTTGGAAGATATAGGAGAAAGATTCGGTCTTACTCGTGAACGGGTTCGCCAAATCAAAGATAAAGCGATTAATAAACTTAGGAATACTTCTAGAAGTAAGCTGCTCAAGCATTATTTAGGAGCCTAATTCCTTTGTTTCTTTTACCATAAAAAAGCACTCTGATTCTCAGGGTGCTTTTTTGTTATTATACGATATATGATCCGCATATAATGATTACCTTTGCACCACTTAAATCTTTTGTTTCATTTCGTAAGAATCAATTCTAATTATGAAGGATACCATCATCCAAAAAGATCAAGCCCTTAGTCATTGGAGGGAACAAGAAAAAGCATCGTTGGATTTACTCAACATTATGGGAGAACTTCGGTTCGACAAAAACGTGGAACTCATTTATTTCCACCACAATCTTTACGATTCCCGCCCGAGTGAATTGTTGAATACCTTGCTTTTCTCTAAAAAATATACAGACACACCTATTTCTGTAGAAACAATCCTTTCCATAGCCAAAGCGATTATGGATATAGAAAACTTAGCTCCTTCCAAAATTGATATAGGAAAGCTGGCTCTAGAATGGTTAGACGAAAATAAAGCCCAAGGTGATTTGACCTCCTTCATCCACAATAAATTGGGAGAACATATTGGTGACGACAAAAAAGTACTTGACTCCCGAGATGTTGTACTATATGGCTTCGGAAGAATCGGTCGTTTATTGGCTCGTATCATTGCCCAACAAACAGGCAAAGGTGAACAATTAAGGCTCAAAGCCATTGTTCTTCGCCCCAAATTGAAGAATCGTGCCGAAGAATTGGAAAAAAGAGCTTCTTTGCTCCGTAAAGATTCTGTTCATGGAATGTTTACCGGTGTCATCACTACCAATCCTGAAAAGGATGAAATTATCATTAATGGTAATCGGGTAAAAATGATTTTCGCCGGGCAACCCGAAGATATCGACTATACAGAATATGGCATCAACAACGCCATTGTTATTGATAACACCGGTGTTTGGAGAGACAAAGCCGGTTTAAGCCGCCATCTTCGTCCAGGAGCTACACATGTGATGCTCACTGCTCCGGGCAACGACATCCCCAATATTGTTCATGGAGTCAACAACAAGGAACTGAATTTCAAGGAAGATTCTGTATTTTCTGCAGCTTCTTGTACTACGAATGCGATTGTTCCGGTCATCAAAGTCATTCATGACAATTTAGGTATTGATAAGGGACACATCGAATCTATCCATGCCTATACCAATGATCAAAACCTAATCGACAATTTCCATAAAAAACCAAGAAGAGGACGTGGTGCTCCATTAAACATGGTTTTGACTAGCACCGGTGCGGCAAAAGCTGTTGCCAAAGTCATCCCAGAATTAGCGGGTATCCTTACGGGTAATGCGGTTCGGGTTCCAACACCGAATGTTTCATTGGCCATCATGAATCTGACATTGGAAAAGGAGACTTCAGCAGAAGAATTAAATCAATTGATTCGCCATTCTGCTTTACATGGAAAATTGGTAGAACAAATCCATTACTCCACAGATACCGAGTTTGTATCCAATGATGTGGTAGGACATACAAGTACCTCTGTCATCGATGCTCCTTCTACCATTGTTTCTAAAGATGGTAAGAATGTAACCGTCTATGCTTGGTACGACAATGAGTATGGTTACTCTTGCCAAGTGGTTCGATTAGCCAAATATGTGTCTCAGGTAAGACGTTTGAGATACTATTAATTTTTATAAATGAATAAATGCTTCAACTAAAATCAGGGTTGGAGCATTTATTTATTGTTATTCGATTTTTCAATAAAAAAGAAAGAAAATAAAATCATGGCATCATCTCCTGAAAAAGCTTTATGTGTGATTATCGGTTCTGGCCCTGCAGGGTATACCGCAGCCATTTATGCCGCTAGAGCCAACCTCAAACCCATTGTTTATACTGGTCCTGAACCGGGTGGTCAATTAATGATTACCACAGATGTAGAAAATTACCCTGGATACCCCGAAGGTGTCCAAGGTCCTAAAATGATGGATGATTTTCAAAAGCAGGCCGAAAGATTCGGTACGGATGTTCGACGGGAAATGATTACGAAAGTGGATTTCACGGGTCCGATTCATAAATTATGGTCAGAAAGCGGTCATGAATTACATGCCAATGCTGTTATCATTTCTACAGGAGCCAGTGCAAAATGGTTAGGGCTAGAAAATGAAGGAAGATTGGCCCGAAATGGTGGAGGCGTTTCCGCTTGTGCTGTTTGTGATGGTTTCTTCTACCGCAATTTGGATGTTGCTATTGTGGGTGCAGGAGATACAGCTGCCGAAGAAGCACAATATTTGTCGAAATTGTGTAAGAATGTCCACATGTTGATTAGGAGGGATCAGATGCGAGCTTCCAAAATCATGCAAGAAAGAGTCATGAAGGCGGAAAACATCCACATTCATTGGAACACCGAAACCAAAGATGTTTTGGGGCAAGATGAGGTAGAAGGTGTTTTGGTCTACAACAATAAAACCAACGAAGAAAAAACCATCGAAGTACAAGGGTTCTTCGTAGCCATCGGGCATAAACCCAATACCGATATTTTCAAAGGTTGGTTGGATATGGAAGAAACGGGTTACCTAAAAGCTGTTCCCGGTCGTTCCTTAACAAATGTAGAAGGTGTTTTTGTGAGTGGTGATGCTCAAGATCACATTTACAGACAAGCGGTAACCGCTGCTGGTTCTGGATGTATGGCTGCTTTGGATGCCGAACGCTATCTAACAGAAAAAGGAATTATTTAATTCAAGTTGCCAAGTAACTTAGATAAATGATTTGATTTATTTTGGATGAGGAAAACACAAGATGTTTTCCTCATTTTTTTATAAAAAAATAAGATTATGCCCTCTCCTATTCTTGGAAAAAAAATAACACCCAAAAATTCTTGTACCATTCGACTCGGAAAGGAAAATTCTGATTTGGTTTTTGAAAAAACTTGCGATCCTCATTATTTGAATGATTTTATTTTCTCGGAAATACAAAAGAAAGGCGTAGAATATGGTATCGGTGGATACTTGGAAAAAAGAGCCATTTATCAAGCTAGTGAAAATTTCACACCAGAAAGAAACATACACTTAGCGGTAGATATTTGGGGAGAGGTAGGAACCACCGTTCATGCTCCTTTGGATAGCATTGTCCATAGTTTTAAATACAATGCCTTGCCCTATGATTATGGTGGAACCATTATTCTACAACATCAAGAAAATGAAAAAGTATTTCATACGCTTTATGGGCATCTCAGTAAATCTTCCCTTATCGGTTTGGAAAAAAACCAAGTAATAAAAGCAGGGACTCCTTTTTGTCAATTCGGCGACTGGGATGAAAACGGAGGTTGGCCTCCACATTTACATTTTCAAATGATTATTGACATGCAAAATATGGAAGGAGATTATGTAGGCGTTTGCGAAGAAAAAGATTTGGAATTTTACAAGAACAATTGCCCCGACCCTTCTTTTTTGATTTGTTGATTTTAATGCACCAACATCCTCCACTTTGGTTTCGTTATATAGGCAACATCAACAACCATAAAATAACAACAGATGAATTTAAAAAAAGTACTTTTCATTTATTTCCTCCTTATTTTATTCATTTCTTCTACAATATATAGTTGTAGATGTGGAGGATACCTAGAAGATGCACCTGCTACTTCTACATTTTCATTTAGTATTTTAGATCGTAATGGTAATGATTTAATTGAGAACAACACTATTGATTATTCTAACCTGCGTTTAGAAGTAGAGGGGACAAAAGTCTTGACATCTCTAGCCAATTTTCTTACGCCTTATTATATTTCCATTTTGGAAAATGATAAAAATTTACAGCAATATAATGATCAAGATTATTACCTCTACTTCGGAAATGGGGATATTGATACACTGAACTTCACCCTTAGTAAAGAAAAAAATGAATGCGGCATTTCTTATTATGTTCCATCCAGGTTTGTTCATAATGGTATCGAAATAGAAGAGTCCGAACAAAGCAATGAATTTGATTATCATTATATCATAATAAAATAACAATGATATAATGAACCAAACCCCATATAGAGACTTTAGATCATAAACGAATTTATATGCGGTTTTTTCTATTCCTAGTTTTTCTTTGCTGTTCGGTATCCCATTGCTCTTCCCCTAAAAAGGAAGGAACTTCTGCAACGCTGGCTCCAACGATAAAAAAAGAAATTCCTGATTCCAAAAATGACAGCGATACATTCAGGGGATTGAGTGTGGTGGCTCCGCCTCGCCCGTTCCAAGAAAATCCGATGGTGGATATCCAAGCCGTAAATTCGAATTGGATTGCTGTGATTCCCTATGGTTTTTGTCGAGTAGGACAAACCGACGTCATTTTTAATGTTCCCCGACAATGGTGGGGAGAAAAGGCTGAAGGAGCCAAAGAAACCATTCGATTGGCAAAAGAGGCCGGATTAAAAGTGATGCTGAAACCGCAAGTCTGGGTGCCCGGCAGTTGGACCGGCGGCATCACCTTTGATAAAGATGCCGATTGGGAAAAATGGGAAAAATCCTACACAGAATACCTGATGTTTTATGTGGATCTCATACAAGAAATGGAAGTGGATCTTCTTTGTATTGGAACAGAATTCAAGCAAAGTGAAGTGAGGCGGGAAAAATATTGGAGAAGCTTAATCCAGCAAGTGAAAGAAAAATACAAAGGACCACTCACCTATGCTTCGAATTGGGACAGTTATCAAAATCTTCCTTTTTGGGATGAGCTGGATTATATTGGTGTGGATGCTTATTTCCCTTTGGATGAATCGATACAACCGAAAAAAGAGACCCTCATGGAAAAATGGAAATTCTATGATAAACAATTAAAGAAAACCCATCAGCAATTTGAAAAGCCCATTTTGTTCACCGAATTTGGTTATATGACCATTGATGGTTGTGCTGGAAAAACTTGGGAATTGGAATCTAAATCTCATACGCTCCCAACGAATGAGCAAGCTCAGGCGACGGCTCTTGCCGCCCTCTTCGATTTTTTTAGTCAAAAAGAGTATTGGCAAGGTGGTTTTTTATGGAAATGGTATCCGTATCCAGGCAATTACCAAGAACGCGGCGATAAAGATTATACTCCACAAGGAAAACTCTCCGAAGAAGTCGTAAAAGAATGGTATGGTAAAATGTGATTTTTTATTTTTGCCACATGGCGATACATCCACAAATTATCTATCGGGGAAATTATACGGTGGGCACTTATAATATAGATAGTCAAAGAAGACTGACCATTCCTGCCTTGACCCAAATGATGCATGAAGCAGCCATGCAAAATGTACTCGACCTCAAGTTATCTTATTGGGATTTGATTCCTCATAAAATTTCTTGGGTCATCATGAGGAAGAGGATGGAAATTTTTCGTCATCCCATGCTCGGAGAAACCATCACAATAGAAACCCACCCCGCTGGTTTCGAAAAATTATTTACCTATCGGGATTTTAAGGTATTCGATGAAAAAGGGGAATGTATTGCACAAGCATCTTCTACTTGGTTATTGATGGATACCGAAAAAAGGAAAATGACTCCTATTCCTTCTTTTATCCGAGAATTCGAAATGCCCGATATTCCTTTTTTGGATCATCCTATAAAAAAAATCCCTTCGATAACGCAAGCCGATTTTCAGCAAAAACACCAAGTGGGTTGGTTCGAATTGGATTGGAACGAACATTTGAACAACATCCATTATTTACAAAAAATGTTGAATAACCTTCCGCTTGAAGTCCATAAATCAAAAACATTAAAAAGACTGGACATTATCTATAAAATGGAGTGCAAATATGGTGACTCACTTCTAGTAGAAACCCAAGAAAATCTGGATGATAATCCCTCCTTCCTTCATCGGATTATTAATTCGGAGACAGGCAAAGAAGTGGCATTGGGGCGAAGTTTTTGGGAATAGAATATTTTTTATTTGATTTTCTTCTCTGGTTCCGGAACCGGATCAAAAGGATCATGTTTCGACCAGGGGTGGCATCTTAAAATCCGTTTAATCCCCATCCAAGTTCCTTTGATGATCCCCCATTTCAAAACGGCCTGCATCATGTATGCAGAACACGTAGGTTGGTACCGACATGCCGGTGGCGTCATCGGCGAAATGACGGTCCGATAAAAAATAATCGGCAAGAGATATACTTTTTTTAAGATGGTATGGAATTTATTCATACTCATATAACAAGAAGATGGTAGATTTGGATTTGTTTTTCCTTCCTAGCCTTTAATTCAAGCGTGAACGAAGGATAACAAAATGCGATATAAATCTATTAATCAGTTACTTATCATGTTTTGTCCTTTTGTCTTGATACAAAAGGACCCAAAAATCAAGGCTGTGAGCCTTTCTTAACGCTGAAACAATTTGTAAATACTAAATTCAAAAAACTCGCATCCACCCCATTTTCCACCTAACCTTTAGAAGCACAAAATGGATAAAGCTACTGTTTACTTCGTTTTCAGTTCAAACAGTTTTGAATTCTTAACGTATTTACTGCTTTGTTCCTGCTAAAAGTCTCAAGGCCGAATCTATTTAAAAATATTTTCTAATCCTTAGTTCACGTTAATTTAAATAAATTTTCTGAATATCAGAATTAACATTTATTTCCCAACCCAAGTAGAATGCATCATTTTTAATCGCCATCCTTTTTCTGTTTTTACAGCTAATGCACTTTCCAGCCATCGAGCATTTGCCACCAAAGTGTCTGCCCTTGTAAATTCGGCCAAATTATGATAGGCGATTTGCATGGATTCACCATATTTATCAATGGAGATGTAATCCATTTTATTGGTTCTCTTGGGTCTGTTGGTTTTCGCCAATTGTTTTCGCATGAATTCTTTAATGCGATTATTATCCCAAATTTCCCCTTGTTCTAGTATGATGAAATCATCGGTATGATACTTGGAAATTTTTGTAGAATCCACGCCTGCCCAAAGATCATCGAAAGAGCCCTGGATCAGATCTTTGGCAATTTGTCGTTCTTCGTCGGTAATCGGCTGTTCCTTATTGTTTTCTTGTATTTGGCAAGAACTGAAAAGAATTAAAAAGACAATCAAGTATTTCATGGCTAAAGATTTTATTCTTCTTTCTTAGTAAAAATCATTTCATGTATTTTTCTAAAGCCCCCCAATATCAACATGACCAAAGTCGCTATGGCCAATAAAAGGGCTATCAGCCCAATAAATAAGCCGATGGATTCCCAAGCCCGTTCTGATGTCGGCTCCATCCAAAAACTCTTGATGCTCCATGCCAGGATCAATAAAGCAATAACAAGGACTATCCTACGTGTTTCTTTATGATTGATTCTCATCATCAACTCAAATATTTTCCTACGATGGGCATCCGTCGACCCATTCCAAAGGCTTTGGAAGAGACCCTCAACACTGGTGCTGTTTGGTATCTTTTAAATTCATTGATATTGACCAACCTCAACACCCGAGCCACTAATTTTTCATCAAAACCTTGTTCGATGATTTCTTTGGGTCCTTGTGTTTTTTCAATGTATTGATAAAGGACTTCATCCAAAATATCATAATCGGGTAATGAATCCGAATCTTTTTGATTGGGACGAAGTTCTGCCGATGGTGGTTTGGTAATCGTATTTTCAGGAATCAACTCGCCGTTCCTGTTGATGTAACGAGCCAAGGCAAATACATCTGTCTTATAGACATCTCCAATAACAGAAAGCCCACCACACATATCACCATACAGCGTTCCATAACCGACAGCCATCTCACTTTTGTTGGATGTATTCAAAAGAATATGTCCGAACTTGTTAGACAGTCCCATCAGAATTACACCTCGACTTCTAGCTTGGAGGTTTTCTTCCGTTACATTGAAAGGGCGACCTTCAAAATGTGGCGTCAAGGCATCCATGAACGCATCGTAGTTTTTTTTGATGGGAATGATTTTATAAGGCATTCCATAATTTTTGGCAAGTTGCTCCGCATCACTTACCGAATGGTCAGATGAAAACTTGGAAGGCATCAGAACCGCCAATACATTTTCTGCTCCGAGGGCTTCGGCAGCGAGCGCTGCTGTTACTGCAGAATCAATCCCACCCGACAAGCCCAAAATGGCCTTTTTAAATCCTAATTTTCCAAAATAGTCTTTAATTCCAGTTACAATCGCATCATGAATCAAAGCGATTTTCTCTTTGGGTTGGAGTCTTTCAATACCTCCCTTTTCCACTTCATCCAACTCATATACTCGTACACATTCTTGGAAGTATGGCAACTCGTCATGAATTTTTCCATCCGGACTGATGACCAAAGAACCACCATCAAAAATGACTTCGGTCTGTGCCCCAGAATGATTGACATAAAACATGGGCAATCCATATTTGTCAACATTTGCTTGCAGAACATGAATCCGATTCGTAGCATGATGGTAACTAAAGGGAGAAGCTGATAAATTGATGACAAAATCCGGGTTTTGATTTTGCAATTCGTCCAAGGGGCAAGTCACATAGAGTGGGTTTTCATTCCCTACATTCCAAATATCCTCACAAACCGTCAAGGCAATTTTCTTCCCTTTGAATTCTACCACCCGAAATTCGTTAGCCGGTTCAAAATATCGATATTCATCAAAAATATCATACGTCGGAAGCAATGCCTTGTGTTGCATTTGTTGGATTTTACCATCATACAAGAAAATGGCAGAGTTATATAAATCCTTTCCTTCTATTACTGGGTTCTTGGTCGGAGAACCGACCACGATGGCTATGTCATTTGATGCCTCTGCTAATCGGGCAACACATTCTTCGCTTTTGGAAATGAAATCATCAAACTCGAGGAAATCCCTAGGAGGATAGCCGCAAGTCGAGAGTTCTCCGAAAACAACAATGTCTGCGTTTTTAGATCGGGCTTCTTTTACTGCTTCAAGCATTTTTTTAAGGTTTCCCTCAAAATTCCCGATGTGATAATTCAATTGGGCAATCGCAATTTTCATACGTGGTTATTTTACCTAATTTCTAATGGTTTGGATGCTGTTCTTCTGGCATGCTCAGAATCTGCCACAAAGGTAGCTAAATCATCGACTAAAAAGTGAGGATGGTAAATGGTTTGTTGTTGGTAATAAAATGCTTCCCTCGCTTCATGGATAACGAAATCAAAACAGGCCTTCCAAGCTTTGTTTACGATTTCGTCTTTGATAGCATGAGAACTGAGGTAGTGCTTCCCTCCTCTTTGCCAAGAAAACTCTTTTGTTTCATTGTCTTTGATGTAGCCTTCTAATTGAAGCAAAAATCCATCCCCTTTGGGCATGACTCTAAATTTAAATGGAATGTCGAATAATTCGAATTTGCATTGCTCAATGATGTTTTCAATAGTTGTAATATTCATCTTTTTATATTTTGGTTGATACAAAGATACACCATCTTAGTTTTAAAATCAAACTAAGATGGTGTTAAAATAAAAAAGAGGCACATTCTTCGCTAAAATGAACCTCTTTCAATTCTTTTGCATCCTATTAGCTCCAATCCCCTTGGCGTTCCCTCCACATTTCAGCATATTTCTTAGCAAAATAAGTCAATATCACTTGTGCACCTGCCCGGTGGATACTCAATAAGGTTTCGGGCATCGCTTTATCAAAATCCAACCAACCATTTTGGCAAGCAGCAATCAGCATAGCACATTCGCCACTTACATGGTAGGCAGCTATAGGAATATCGAAACTTTCATTTAAAAGATGGATTACATCCAGATAATTCAACGCGGGTTTGACCATCATGAAATCAGCTCCTTCGTTATAATCCAACATGGCTTCTCGGAGGGCTTCTTTTTTATTGGCGGGATCCATTTGATAGGTTTTTTTATCCTTCGGAATATCTTCTCCTTCTACAGGTGCGGAATCCAAAGCATCTCGGAAGGGTCCATAAAAAGCACTCGCATATTTGGCAGTATATGCCATGATACCTACATCGGTAAAACCTTCAACATCCAAGACATCCCTAATTTCTTCTATCCGCCCATCCATCATATCAGAAGGACCAATAATATCAAAACCTGCCCTTGCTTGGGCAACGGCCATTTTTCCTAGAATGGGCAAGGTTTCATCATTATCGATTTTGCCATTTCGTACTACTCCATCGTGCCCATCAATATTATAAGGATCGAGGGCTACATCAGAAATGAGGCACGTTTCTGGAAATCGTTTCTTGATTTCAGAAACCACTTTCAAGTAATAATTATCTTCTGAATAACCGAATGTTCCTGTTTTATCCTTGAATTTTGCTTCAATTGCCGGAAAAAGGATAAAACTTTTGAGTCCTAATTCTAGGCAGGATTCTATTTCGGGTAATAATACATCCAAAGACCATCTATAATTTCCCGGTAAGGAAGCTACTTCACTCTTTATGTTTTTTCCATCCATTAAAAATAAGGGATAGACCAATTGTTCGGGCATGAGATAAGTTTCCCTCAACAAGGAACGGGTGGCATCGGATTTTCTATTTCTTCTTGGTCGTATGAGCATATCAATTCTTTTAGAAAAACAAAAATAGAGATTATTCAATTCTTAGCAATGGATTACCTTTACGTCTAAAAGAAATTGTACGGATTTGATTTCTCCTAAAAAATATAATGCGAAGCTCCTTCTGTTCGGAGAGCATACGGTTCTCAAAGGCTCTGATGCTTTAGCGATTCCTTTTCCTCAGTTTTTTGGAAAATGGAAGCAAAGTAACCAACTAGAAACGGTTCATCTTCGACAAATGGGCTTGTCTAACATTCTTCCTTATCTGAAGGAAAAATCCAAGCAGGAACCGAATTTCCATCCTCATATTGATGCATTCGAAAAGGATTTGAGAGAAGGTCTGTTTTTCCAATCGAATATACCATTAGGGTATGGTGCGGGGAGTTCCGGTGCTTTGTGTGCCGCTATTTATGATTCGTATTTCGAAAAGATTGAAGGATCTCCCCTAGCCCTCAAAAAAATATTTGCCACATTGGAAAGTTTCTTCCATGGCTCTAGCTCCGGCTTTGATCCTTTGGTCTGCTATCTCAATAAAGGCATCCATATCCACAAAGGGAATATGGATATTATGGATGTGCCTGAAAATCCGCCTTCACTTTTTTTGGTCGATACTGGTATTTCTAGAAGTACGGGCCCGTTTGTTGAAATCTTTTTGGAAAAATGCAAGGATGAGGTTTACGAACAACGATGCAAGGACGAAATCAATCCTTTGACTGAAAAGTCCATCAATTCCTATTTAAGAGGAGATGATACAAGTCTCTTTCATTTGATGCATGATATTTCACGATATCAATATTTATATTTTAATGAATTGATTCCACCACATTTAATTCCATATTGGGAGAAAGGGTTGAAAAGTGATTTTTTTAAAATGAAACTTTGTGGTGCGGGAGGCGGCGGATTTATGATGGGCATCACCAAAAATCTAAAAAAGACAAAAGAATTATTCGACAAATTAGAAATCATTGCCATATGACAGTAATTACGGCATTTTATTTGCTAGAAAACAATCAAGGGAGAAATTGATTTGCCCGAAAAAGATTAACGGATTATTTTTAGAATCTCGTTAAATATAAGTTAAGAAGCGTTAAATCGCAGCAATAAAGCGTTCTTACTTGTAATTTAGAAACATCAAAGGGATAAGGCAATCATTTCTATCCTTATATTATTTCAAATTTTTCATCTAAAACTATACTCATATAAGCCGTAAACTCTACACTTTCTGAATTTATCAGGTTCTTTTTAGAAAGACCAACTAACATCATTTTTTTTAAACGACCTAAATCAGAACGGTATGCAGTTACAACCGCTTAATGATCAGCAGCTTATCCACAACTACCTTGGTGGAGATGAAAGAGCATTCGAGGAATTACTCAATCGTCACAAAAACAAAATTTACACCCAAATTTATTTATTTGTAAAGGACACGGCTTTGGCTGAAGATATTTTCCAAGATGTCTTCATCAAAATCATTGATACTTTGCGTAAAGGAAAATATAACCACGAGGGTAAGTTCCTTCAATGGGCGATGCGTATTTCATATAATATGTGTGTGGATCATTTCAGAAGGAATAAGCGTAGGCCTAAAGTGGCTCCTACAGAGACCTTCGACATTTTTGATGTGCTGCATGTTTCGGATGACAATGCAGAAACCCAAATTATCAAGAGTGAGACGCATAATAAAATTCGTTCCTTGATTGATCAGTTACCTCCGGAGCAAAGAGAGGTTGTGATTTTAAGGCATTATGCGGATATGAGTTTCAAAGAAATTTCCCAACTAACAAGGGTGAGCATCAATACTGCGTTGGGTCGTATGCGGTATGCGCTTATCAATATTAGAAAATTGGTGGAAGAGAACCAAATCAGTTTACAGAAATACTAATCTTTATAGATAACGCATCTATAAAATCCCGTTAATGATGAAAACGGCAACCTACATGGTTTAGGTTGCCGTTTTTCTGATTCTATCTAATTTTTGTTTGCAAAAGAATATTGCTATTTCATATTCGGATACAACACCCGAAGAAAACCTTGGGGGTCGAATCGTTGCCATTCTTCTTCCTTTTGTTTTAGTCTATCCGCCACACAATAAAGTGCTGAGGGATTATGCCCTAAACCAAAATGGCTGCCTCCTATTTGGACATTTTGGGTCGTTTCACTTTCTTCCCGTTCGATGCAATGCTGCCAATTTACAATTCCGTCTTCCTTTGTAAAAATGGCCGTTGATGGTACCGGTGGCGGGGTAAGGATATCTTTTAATAATTCTTGGCTGATGTCCACACCCTTTGGTCCATGAAGGAAGTCATAGAACCAACGAGCATTGTTCCGTTCAAAAATTCCGCCGAAAGGCGAACCCAATGCCACGACCTGCCGAACGAGAACCGGCTGTTGCCTTGCTACTTCTCTGGCATACACACCCCCTAGGCTCCAACCAACCAGGCTTACCTTTCTACCTGTTTCTTTAGCAATTTCCTCTACTCTATCTGCAATTTTGAAAGCGTACTCTGGCCCTCCTAGATTTAAGCCCATATCCCATCTCCTCACATCATAATCCAAATTTTTAAGAAATCGCCTTAGAAGAATGGTAGAACGATCGCTCGTCATGAAACCAGGCAAGACCACTACCGGATGCCCATCTCCTTTTGGAGCATTTTTCAGAATCCGATTGGTTGCCGCATACAGTCCCAATTCTATGGCTGCCCGCCCACCTTCTGTAAATAACAATAATTTAGATGGGGCTTTGATAGGCATAGAATAGCCTACGGCATTTTCAAAATTTAATTCAGCAGTCATTGTATCGTACTCGGTTTTGGTTCACAAATTTTGGTTTGGGCTGGGATATTAAGTCTATTCTACTTCTGCCAGTTCTTCTACTGCTTCATGTAGTTCATTATATGCCTCTCGTAGAAATCCGGTAAAGACTTCCATGTCTTCAATGGCATTGGTATCTGCTGTTATGCTTAGGGAAATCATTCCGGCATAACTGAAAATGATAATCATCACACCCAAGCCATCCATCGCCGCACCTAAGCCATAAAGCCTTTGTAATTTATAGCGATTCATATATAATGGAATCGGAGGACCGGGAACATTGGTGATAATAAGATTGAAAAAGGGGTTGTGCAATTGTGACAATCCCATTCTTAAGTATAATCTACCCGCCAATGCCGCTACTTCCGAAGGAACGAATTCCATGATTTGATCAGCCGGAAGAGCTTTGCTATATTCTTTGGAAGCTCTTGTGTGTTTCCGAAGAGCCTTCAGCCGTTCTAATGGATCTACTTCGTTGGTTGCCATATCAAAGAGCATCGCTGAAATCCGATTGCCTTGATCTTGTGCTTCGTCTTCTTTTCGAACAGAAACAGGAGCCAATCCTACTAGGTTTTTGATAGGAAGACGCCCATGTTTGATCATGTATTTTCTTAATCCGCCGGCACACACGCTTAATAAAACATCATTGACCGTAGCTCCCTCCACTGCATTTTTAATCTTTTTGATGTCTTTCAATGGGATGTCGATGGCTCCGAATTTTTTATGTCCAGAACTCGGAACATTCATGAATGTTTTAGGAGCCATTAATGGGCGGGGAGGAGGCTTCATTAAACCCTTTGCCAATTCCTTACCCATTTCTTTTTGCTTGGATGCGGTATCTTTTATCAGATTCAAGAACTTTTTGGGCTTCTTGAATCTTTTACCATAGCTACTCGTTAGGAGTTCTGCCATATTTGGCAATTTCTTAGGTTTCCAGGGTTTTTCAGGGGGAGGGGGCAAGAACGGTTCTTCCGTCATACTGAGTATGGATGCCATAATCGCTACACCTGATTTTCCATCAATGGCTGCATGATGTACTTGGATGAGTAGGGCAAAAGCATCATCTGATAGCTCTTCTAAGTTTAACCCGGTTATGAATGTTACTTTCCATAAGGGGCGAGAACGATCCAAGGGCGGATTGTAGTGCATGGCGGCTAAATCTGCCAATTCCCTTCTACCTCCTGGTTTGGGTAATGCTACATGGAACAAGTGGTGGTTGATATCAAAATCGGGATCATCCGCCCAAAAGGGTGCTCCTAGATCCAAAGGCATTTCGACCAATCTTTGTCTAAATATATTGGAAAGATGTAATCGTTCCTGAAAAAATTCTTTGAAAGAATTAAAATCGAATGGTCTTCCTGGTGAGTCGAGAATGTAAAGCCCTCCTATGTGCATCGGTGTTTTCGATGACTCTAAGAAAACGAACATTGCGTCCTGTCCAGATAATTGTCTCATAAAATTTTGTTTAGAAAACAGGCTGAAATTAGGAATTAATATTGGCAAATCCCATCAAATTGAAAAATAATGTTATGCATTAAAAAATACAAATACCTTACCATTTCTAACTTTAGCCTTTTGTATCATAAATATTGTTCTGATTTTCTTATTATTACGGCAAATCAAGCGTTGTTATGAAGAAAATTGAACACATTGGTATTGCCGTAAAAAATTTGGACGAAAGTAATGAATTATTTGCCGCCCTCTTGGGTGAAAAACATTATAAAATTGAAGAAGTTACTTCCGAATTCGTAAAGACTTCTTTTTTCAAGGTGGGTCCCAATAAAATCGAGCTATTGGAAGCTACAGATGACAAAAGTGCCATTGCCAAATATTTAGAGAAAAAGGGGGAAGGCGTCCATCATATTGCTTTTGCAGTCGATGATATTCGGGCAGAAATGAAACGTTTGGAAGAACAAGGTTTCCGACTATTAAACAAGGAGCCTAAACGGGGAGCGGATAATAAATGGGTTTGTTTTGTGCATCCGAAAAGTGCTAATGGTGTATTGGTGGAATTATGCCAAGATATTGAATTGGATAAATCCTAATTTTTACTTGTAATTATAGTTTATGGAATGGTGGGTCTATCCTGTTGCAATTTTAGGTGGTTTTGCCGCTGGGTTTGTCAATACCTTGGCGGGAAATGGGTCCGCCATTACTTTAACGATTTTAATGGAGTTTATGGGTTTGGCTCCTAATGTTGCCAATGGTTCGAACCGGGTGGGCATTCTTTCTCAATCCATCATTTCTACTTGGATTTTTAATAAGGAGGGAAAAATCGAATGGAAGGCGAATCTTCCGGCTCTCCTTTCTATTTTTCTAGGGGCGATGGTGGGTCTATACATTGCCTTTCATATCAAGAATGAGGATTTTAGAATGGTGTATGGTTTTATGATGATCATTATGCTGTTTGTTGTTTTGGTTCATCCTAAAAAATGGATACATCCGCCCCAAGATGGAAAACGACCTCCGCTTTGGTTATTTTGCTTGGGTTTTTTCCTTATGGGCATTTATGGTGGTTTCATTCAAATGGGAATGGGCATCATGTTTTTGGCTTTTGTGGTTTTGGTTGGGAAATTCGATCTGGTAAAAGCGAATGCTCTAAAAATAGTTTCTGTCGGGTCGTACACCGGAATCGTATTGCTTCTTTTTGCCTGGAAAGGTTGGGTAGATTGGTATGCCGGAGGGTTGATTGCAATAGGACAAGTTACTGGTGCATTTTTCTGTTCCAAATTTGCGGCGACCCATCCTTTGGCGAATGTAGTGGCACATCGGGTTTTGGTAACGGTCGTTATTTTTGCGATTATCAAGGTTTTTATTTTCCCTTTATTCTGACCCTATGAATTTTGTGTACCGATTTATTTTCATCTGAAGTCGTTCGGCTAGGATATCATCCCCTTCGTTTAATTCATCATGAATGAGTTGCCCTTCTTGACGATATTTTTCTTTTTTGAAATCATCCCAATAATAAGGTGGTGCATTGAGATTGGAAATCCGATCAGCCATTTTTACCATCCAAATTTCTTGGGGTTGCTGTTTGATTCTAACAAGGCTGTCTAACATTTGTTCTTTTTTTGTGGGGAGTTCTTTATTTTTCGTCAATGCCATTACACCATCGGCTACTTCTTTTCCAAAGCCTTCCTCAATCGTATTGTACGTTAAATTGGTATCTTCAATCGTATCGTGGAGGATGGCACAAAGTAGAGCTAATTCCCCGTTCCGATTTTTTTGTTGGGAAAGGCTCCAAGATACTTCCATAAAAACACTTCCGATATGGCTGAGGTAATTTATTTTTTCACCGGGAAGGGTTCCGCCGTAGGTTTGTCCATCGTGGGCTTTGGTTGCCCATTGCCAGGCTTTTTTTATTTTTTCTATGTTCCACATATTGTTGTTGTTTTTAGTGTTTGAATTTATTTAAAACACATAAGAAAACCGTTCTATGTCTTCTTTAAAAAAAACACCTACCATTTCTTTTAGTTCATTATCATAAAAATCTTGATAAGATGTTTTTTCTGGAGATACATTCATTTTTTTTAATGTTGCCGGCCAATTTAATTGTTGACATAATTTTTCAAAATCTTCTTCGAGATTTTCGAAGCGGCCGATGAAATCGAAATCCATTAATTCGCCTTTTCTATTTTTCATCCAATCTGAGGTGGGATAAAAATGGCGATCTTGTTTTTTTAACGGATCTCTTTCTAGGGCAATATTGATTCGTCTTTTTCCCCAGTCTAAAAAATGAGTGTCTTCTCTTTTTAATTTTCCTTTTCTCAAAAAATATTTATGTTGGGACAACAATCGATCCCAAGGGTTTCTGACAAAACAAAACTTAAAACAATTGTCCCATCTTTCTTTTCCTATCAAATATAAAATCTGCTTGGTGGTATGATGTTGATCATATTGCATGATTTTGCTATAAGGCGGATAAAACAAAAGGGTCTCCCGAATGCTCGTCCCTGCTGTTTTGGGTATGTGCAAAAAAATGATATTTTTCCTCCCCATCATATAAAAGGGGTACTGTTTAGGTAACCATCCTTTTATTATCGTTTTTCTTTTACGAATTAAATATTGTTCTTTTAAAAAATGAATGGTCAATTTATAACTATTTAAATATCATCATGACAAAAAGATAACGCAAACCATATAATACTACGCAAATACCCTTGTCCGACTAACAAAATACCTCAATCCCAAAAAGCTCACAATGACGATTATACTTAGAATACCTGCGGTGCTCCATTCTTGAAGAATAACTTTTCCGATTAAAAATAAAATTCCATAGGTCATGGTAATGGCGGATATCCAACATAAAATTAAAAATAATAAATTATTCTTGGGAGCTTCGGCAATTTCTGAAATCGATCCGACAATCATTTTATATTTTTTCGGATAATCTTTCCAAGCACCGTCGGGTCTTACTTTATTGTAAAAATGTTGTAGCGTTTCGTCATCGGTGGGTCGTGTTATAAAGGTAACGATTAGCCAAACAATCGTTGTAAATAAAACCGTACCTAAAAATGCGGTTGGAAATTCGACACCCATCATCGTGAAAATAGCTGTAGGAATAAAGGGAGCGATCATCGCTGAAATTTCACTCCAAGCATTAATTCTCCACCAATACCATCTTAAAATTAAAACCAAACCTAAACCGGCTCCGGCTTGCATAATAAAACCCCAAGCACCAGAAATAGAATTGACAAAAGTGCTGACAATTAATCCGATGATCATTAAAATTAATGTCGTTAATCGGGAAGCTCCTATCAAACCCTTTTCTGTAGCATCGGGTGCGATAAATCTTTTGTAAATATCATTAACGACATAACTCGCCCCCCAATTGAGTTGGGTAGAAATGGTACTCATGTAAGCAGCAAAAAACGAAATCAATAATAGGCCTTTTAATCCGTTGGGTAAAAAATCTTTCATCGCCATTACATAGCCTTCTTTCAAATCTGCTTCAGCTAAATCGGGATAAAGGATCAGGCAACATAAACCGACAATAATCCAAGGCCACGGACGTAGGCAATAATGTGCAATTTGAAAAAATAACGTAGCGTACACAGCATCTTTGGGAGAACGGGCAGACATCATCCGTTGAGCTACATAACCGCCGCCGCCAGGTTCTGCTCCGGGATACCAACTCGCCCACCATTGTACTGCGGCATAGGAGAAAAACGCTCCTATTGAAAGCCCTAAGGTCTTTCCTAAATTTTCGGTCTCTCCTAAGGATGGAAAGAAATTCAAACTTCCTTCCGGCAATTGTGATTTCAACCCTGTAATCCCTCCAATTTTTTCCGAGTTAACGACCAATACTGCAAGGATAATTGTACCCAACATCGCCATACAAAATTGAATAACATCTGTTATGGCAACACCTAATAACCCAGACATGGAAGAATAGAATGCCGTCCACAACATGGCAAGTGCTGTAAGAACCAAAGATGCCTTTACTCCAAACCAATAAACATCACCTAGTCCAAAAAAGACTTCTAGTAAGGTCATTAAAGCTACATTCACCCAAGCAATGATAATGACGTTCATGAACACACCTAAATAAACGGCCTTTATCCATCTAAGATTCGCTGCCGGCTTGCCGCTGTACCTCAGTTCTGATAATTCTACCTCGGTTAATACACCTGAATTTCGCCAGAGTCGGGCGAAGAAAAAGGTGGTGAGCATGCCTCCTGCCAAGAAGCTCCACCAGAGCCAGTTACCGGAAATTCCGCTTTGTCCAACTAATTCGGTTACTGCCAAAGGAGTATCGGCGGCGAAGGTCGTCGCTACCATCGAAATTCCGGCGATGTACCAAGGAAGGTTCCGTCCGCCAAGAAAAAAACTTTCTAGGTTTTTACCTGCTTTTTTAGTGTAGGATAATCCGATGCTAACAATCAATAAAAAAAAGCCAACTATAATGACCCAATCCAACATTGACAAAGACATGCCTTCCATTTATCTCATTTTTATTTGATAATTTGGGGTAAGTTAGTGATTTTTTTGTTTTGATTATCTTTAACCTGCCGAGTCGTTTATTTATCAAGTCATTTCCTTGTATCTTTCCATATAAATCCCATTCATGATGCCATTCTTCTTATGAAAAAAAAGCCGTCTCGATTTTTTATTTTTTTATTTTTGATCATTTCTCCATTTGCCCTTATAGTGATCGTTAATTCATTTATGAATAACCCGACCTACGAATTGATTCCTGAAAAATGCAGTCGGCATTGTCATAATAAAGGATGTGTTCATTTCCACAACAAATACCAAAATGAAAGAAAAGGAAATTCTTTTTTTCTGTTTTTAGAACAATGTTATTGGGGTAATATCTGGTGGCTGAAAAGAAACCCTTTGGGGCTGAGTTATAGCCATATGAATTTATTGCTCTATGTTTTCTTTCTCCCTTTTAGTATAACTTTATTGTTATGGGGCGCCATCCGAAAATCAAAAAAATAAACCATGGATAAATTATATTGGTATTGTACAGATTTTTGCATCAATGGAGCCAACTTATTGGGGATCACTTACGTGGAATTTAATTTCATTTTATTCCTTGTTATTTTCCCTTTGACTTTCATCCTTTTGCTTTTGATCAATTTTTATCGTTACTTGTGGAAACCCTTCGTCTATTTTTTTCGAAAATAAATGATATGGATTTTTTATCACTCATTAAAGGATATATTGCTTACATGAAACTGGAACGATCTTTTTCGATCCATTCGGTAAAGGCGTATGCTTCTGATGTGAGAAAATTCGTACAATTTTTAGAGATCAAGGAATGGGAATTAAATGCGAAGCAAGTACAGCAAGAACACATTCGGGAATTTATTTTTTATTTGAATGATATGGGATTGGGGGCGGCTACGCAATCAAGGATTCTTTCGGGGCTCAAAGGGTTTTATAAATATTTAATTATCGAAGATATTTTAATGAACGACCCGACCGAATTGATCGAATCGCCAAAATTGACCCGTAAGATACCCGATGTTATGACAGTTGAGGAAGTGAACGCTTTTCTTTCCGGTTTTGATTTGAGCACTCCACATGGCAGAAGGAACAAGGCAATGTTCGAAGCGATGTATGCTTGTGGTCTTCGGGTAAGTGAATTGATTACCCTAAAAATTACAGATTTATTTTTTGATGTGGGTTTTATCCGAGTAATCGGAAAAAATGATAAACAACGTTTAATTCCGATTGGGGAAGATGCCATTAAACATATTTCATTTTATTTGGATGAGCGGAAATTCATCAAAAAAATAAAAAAAGGAGACGATGACATTGTTTTTCTGAACAAACGAGGCGGTAGATTGTCCCGTATCATGGTATTTTATATTGTGAAAGAAACCGCAGAAAAAATCGATCTGCAAAAAAATATTTCGCCGCATACCTTCCGACATTCTTTTGCCACCCACTTGGTAGAAGGTGGAGCCGACTTGAAGGCGGTTCAAGATATGTTGGGGCATGAATCCATTACGACTACAGAAATTTATACGCATTTGGATAAAGAATATTTGAAAGATGTGATTCTTACCTATCATCCGAGAAAGGAATTTCGAGACAATCATCTATCTTCGTGAAAAAATTTGCTATATGAACATGCGTACCATCGATCCCAAAACCGTTGAAACCAGAGATCTTCATCAATTTTTATTAGGCTCAGTCGCTCCTCGACCTATTGCATTTGCCAGCACCATCGATGATGATGGCCATTTGAATATCGCTCCATATAGTTTTTTTAATGCGTTTAGCTCCAATCCGCCCATTCTGGTTTTTTCTTCGAATCGACGGGTCACCAATAACACAACGAAAGACACCTTGCACAACATCCAAAAAAATCGAGAGGTGGTTATCAATGTCGTAAATTATAATATCGTGAGGCAGATGGCTCTGGCGAGTGTCGAATATCCTTCCAATATTGATGAATTCATCAAAGCGGGATTGACGCCCTTGGCTTCGGATATCGTTAAGCCCATGCGGATCAAGGAATCTCCGGCACAAATGGAATGTATTGTTGATGATATCATCACCCTAGGAGAAAAAGGAGGTGCGGGTCATCTTATCATCTGCAAAGTGGTAAAAATGCATGTAGCAGAATCTGTTATTGATGATAAAAATCGGATTGATCCTCATAAAATGGATTTGATGGGCAGAATGGGCAGAGCGTTTTATGTGAGATGTAGCGGAACCAACGTCTTCCCCATTGTACAACCTGTTACAAAAATGGCCATCGGTTTTGATGCTCTTCCTGAAAATGTAAAAAATAGTAAAGTATTAACGGGAAACAATCTGGCTCAATTGGCCGGTCTCCTTGAAATGCCTTCTTCAGATGCTGTCCGAGAATTATTGTCGAATGATAGTATTGCCACTATGCTCAAAATGGAAAACCGTTCGGTTTTAATCCACAATTTTGCCAAACAAGTCTTGGATTTAGAAGGCGATGCCGAAAAAGCCATGAAGGTTCTAATGTTGGAATAAGCACAACTTTATTAACGAATCCTTACATCGCCATAGTTCACTTTTACTTTGATAGTACTTTCTCCTATAGCTGATGGATCCCCTACGAGTCCTTCAATTCGATTCGAATATCCACTATCTCTTTTGTATTGGACTTCCATATTTTCGGGCAAACCCAAATCGCCATAAGAAGCACTGGCCTCTAATTTATAACTGGCCGCCGGATCAGTGGTGATTTTGAAATTAGCATAGCTGCCATCCAAACGAATGGTTTCAAAACCTTCCTTGAGGCTTTCGATTTTAAAACCTCCATAACTCAAAACCACATCAGCACTTTTTGTGATGGTTTCGAT
>JAHDDR010000015.1:28498-39217 GCA_020629255.1 Saprospiraceae bacterium
CCAATTTCTGCATGAACCGGACCATCCGTTTCGGCGACGAACGCATCACCATATCTATTTTTGACCTCCAGCCTTGCCGTTTTTGGCATGAAAACATCATAATTGATTTCGAATTCATCCCGATCGGAACCGCCATAACCGGCCCAAGCCCAACCACTCTTTTTACTTTGGATGTCTGTGGTCGCTTTTACAAAATCATTTCCATTATCGAATTCTATTTTGATGCGTTCGAACACATCTTCGGCTCGTTGTTCGTCCTTGGCTTGGACAATGATCCGAACTTTAATTTCTACATTCGGTTTATCCCAGGTTTTGACATCCATTTTCCCATGTTTATTGCTCAGGGTAATCGAACCTCTCCTATCTATTTCAAACGTTTTGTCTATTTCTTTAGAATATTCTTTCCGTTTAAAAGGAACGGCAGAAAGTTCTCCGGGAAGTAAAAAAAGGAGGGCTAATCCGAAATGCAAATATATTCGTTTCATGATTTTTAATTTCTAATGGTTGAAAAGAGCGGGTTGAGCCATATTGTTCCGTCTCCGTTTCCCTCGTTCCAAATGATGGATCACATTATCCAATAACATAGAACGGTGTTGGAAATTTGCTATCATGGCATTCACCAATTGTTCATCAGATTTATGTGGGTTTTTCAGCCATTCTACCCTAAGAGTATCATACATGTTTTCCATCTGTTTCATGTCCCGATACAAATCGGCATCATGATGACCCAGGGCTGCCAAACGGCTCATATTTTTATTAATCTTATTCGAATAGAATTCTGTAATTTCCGATAATTCCGGATTATGCTCTGCTATTTGGGAAATGGGTGCTTGGTTAACTAAGGTATGGGGAGAATACAATTGTCCCCAGATAAAATAACCTGCCACAAGAAATAAAGCGACCCCAGCTACTGCTCTGGTAGCTATTTGCCATTTACCTTTGCGAACCTTAGGATGTAATTGAGTATCAATTTCATTCCAAAGGTGCAACCCTGGTAATTCTTGGTCGAATTCTTCCCGGTGCTCTGAAATAAATTGTTCTAACTTATCCTTACTCATGAGTTTTGTGCTAGATTTTGCCTATCAATCAATATTTCTTTCAGTTTTTTTTTCGCTCTGCTATATTGTGATTTCGAGGTAGAAACCGTTGTTCCGATAATCTCGGATATTTCTTGGTGGTCGTAGCCTTCTAGGGCATACAAAGTAAAAACCACACGATAACCATCGGGGAGTTGGTATATCGCCTTATTGATTTTGGACATATCCAATTTCAAATCATCAAAAGAGTTTTCATCGGGCATGTCTTTCACCCTAGAAGTATCCAATTCTGTTAGAAGGATTCTTCTTTTTTTGATGAAGTTAATACAATTATTAATGACGATCCGTTTGATCCAGGCTCCAATCGTTGCATCTCCCCGATACATATGGAGCTTGGTAAATACATCGACGAACGAATTTTGTAAAACATCTTCTGCATCTTCCCGATTCTTAAGCATTCGGAGGCAGGTGTTGAACATGGCCTTACTGTATAATCGGTATAGGCGGTACTGTGCTTTACGGTCTCCCGTTAAACAATCCTTTACCAATGCAGTATGGGTTTTTCCGCTCATCGCTGCAGATTTCTTTTTAAGGCGTTCTGCTGCCATGTTTGATTTCGTTTGATTAACTCTGTGTAAGGAATGACAGCGTTCGGGAAAGGAAGGTTGCAATTAGGGCATATAAAAAAATCCCCAATTACAATTTTTATAATAATTGGGGATTTCATTTTCATTTAATTAAGATCTTATTTTTCTATATTTTGATGCATTCGATGGGTCTATCTTACTCATAATTCGAATGGCATCACTTTGCTCTCTTCTTGTTCCTCCTTTAAATATTTCTGTGATTTCATCTCCCTTTGCCAAAGCGAACATTTGCATGACCATAGAGTTGGGATATGCGCTGTTCACTTTTTCTATACTACTAAGCGTTTTTGCCAAAACTGCTCTTCCTTCAGACATACTTTCTGACATAATATCTAAAGCCAATCTATGATAATCATACATTGCCTGTCGCATTTTTCGAGTACGTGGACTAAGGATGCTTTCGATCATCCAATATCGATTCCTATTGCCATCCAAAGAACGCCACCCTTTGTATTGACCCGCTGCCGTTGGAGGGATATTATTCAAAATGTCTTGTGCTTTTTGATAATGAGCTTCTCCCCCAAAAGCGGTGAAAGAATCATAATCCATACCTAATATGATATAGACATAAAAACCCAAAACGGATGTTAAGTTAGAGTTGAATACATTTTCACCAAATTCTAATGGCTGATATGCTTCATATTCGAAATTGATGCCTTTATCTACATACGATAAAAGTGCCGTTTGATAATCTGAATTGTATACCGGGCGAGTGGCTTGAATGGCCAAATCGCAGGTAAAAGAAGTAGCAGATAATTCTTGTGTAATCGTTAATTGTAAATTGCACTCGATTCTTTCTTCGGGAAGATATTCTTCGGTTGTCCACTGTGTGTTATTGAGAAAATCCCTGAGAGCCAATTCCAAACTTTCAAAAACTTTGGGATCGGTGGCAGATGCTTTTTGCGTATTCATGCTCACATTGAAATTAAATTCTTGTGCTTGAATTTGCAAGGATAAAAAACCAACAAAAAAGAATAGTAATACCTTTTTCATAAATAAGGATTTAAATCGGATTTTTTAGTTCTGAATCTCCAAAAGTTCGTTGACAATATCTGTTGCCACATCTTTCTTTGATTTTAACTCAAATTTACGGATAATATTGTCTTTCCGTACAATGGTTATCTTATTGGTATCGTGTTTGAATCCCGCCCCCTTATCTTTCAAGGAATTCAATACAATGAAATCAAAATTTTTCTTTTTCAATTTCCTTTGGGCGTTTTCCATTTCACGATTGGTTTCCAAGGCAAATCCTACAAGAATCTGACCATCTTTTTTTATTTGTCCTAGGTGGGCGGCAATATCTTTGGTCCGTTCTAGTTCGATGTGCATATCGCCCTCTTTTTTCTTTATTTTAGTATCGGAAAAAGTGGCTGGGCGATAATCGGCAACCGCTGCCGCCATTACAGCTGCATGGCATCGAGGAAAAAACTTTGTTGCTGCTTGGAACATTTCTTCCGCAGACATCACTCTTGTTAATTCGATATTGGGGTGCTTGGGGCTTAATTTCGATGGTCCTAAGACCAAATGGACTTTTGCTCCTCTTTGTGCCAATTCCTCGGCAATGCTCATCCCCATTTTACCAGAGGAATGATTCCCTATGAATCGAACCGGATCCAGTGCTTCATAAGTCGGCCCGGCGGTAACGACCACTTCTTTTCCTTGGAAATCTTGCTTGGAAATAAAAAAATCGGATAGGTACTCGATAATATCTTCAGGTTCGGCCATTCGTCCTTCCCCTTCCAAACCGCTTGCCAATTCTCCGACTCCTACAGGAATGATTGAGTTGCCATACATTTCCAATTTTTTGATGTTGGATTGAGTGGAGGGGTGATGCCACATATCCACATCCATTGCCGGAGCTAAAAAAACAGGACATCTGGCTGATAAGTACGTCGCTCCAACCATATTATCGCAAAGACCATTGGCTAATTTGGCCATTGTGTTGGCTGTGGCAGGAGCTATGACTAGGGCATCTGCCCACAATCCCATTTCTACATGGTTGTTCCATCCTTCTTCAGAACTCACATCAGAAAGAACCGGATTTTTAGATAGTGTGGATAGCGTTAATGGGCTAATAAAATCTTTGGCGGATTGAGACATAACAATCTTAACGTCTGCTCCAGCCTTAATGAAGAGTCGGGTAAGAAAGGCTGCTTTATAAGCAGCGATACTGCCGGTAATGCCCAGCAGTATCTTTTTTCCTTTGAGAGGAATTTGTTCCATTCTGTTTTTAATGGAATATCTGTTTATCTTCTTTCGTCTTCGTCTCTATAGCGAAAGTGTAGTTCGTCTTCCATGAATTCCTTCAGAGCAATAACAGCCGGATTAGGAAGTCTTTCATAGAATTTTGAAATTTCTATTTGTTCTTTGTTCTCATTGATTTCCTCTAAACTATCCGTAGCGGAAGAGAATTCTTCTAGTTTCCCTTGCAATTCTTTTTTCAGTTGAACAGACAATTGCCTGGCTCTATGAGATACAATGGCCAAAGATTCATAGATATTAGCAGACTTATCTGCGATTTCATTTACATTTCTTGCTCTTGCACTAGGTTCTATACCTTGTGCTCTACTTTTGATATCACTCATTGATGATTTCGTTTAATTTTTTTGTAGAATCCTTCAAAATATTTCTTACTTGACTATCATACTCGCTTCCGGTATGACGTGCCAAGAACACTTCTGCATATTCGTTGGTCGCCCGATATCGTTCTTCTTGCTTGGAGAGGATACTTTTTTCTGCCCATTCGTAGGATGCCAAGGCAACCAAATACCTTACTTTTTCCGCATTCGGAGACTCTGGAAAATCTTTTAATAAATTCCCGAATGAAACGGTTGCTGCTTCAAAGTTTTTCAAATTGTAATACAATTCTCCTTCGGCATAAGCTTTCTGTTCCATTTTGCTACGGCATTCATCGATTAGCTTATTGCATTCCGCTACCCTTTCACTTTTCGGATAAGTATTAATGAACAACTGGAATTCATCGATGGCTTTTGCCGTATTCGTTTGATCCAAACGATAAACGGGAGACATCTTATAATAAGAGTATCCTACCATAAAGCTAGCTTCCTCTTTCAAATCGCTATTCGGATAGGTTACTGCAAAATCCCTGAAATAATGTGCCGACCTCAAATTATTACCTTGACAATACAGGGCATATGCATATTTGAAGTATATTTCTTCTTGCTCTGGCAATCCTCTATACGCTCCTATCACACTTTCAAAAAGTGTTTGTGCTTTGAAACATTGTTCAGTATCCAAATACTCTTTTGCCTTTGCCAGACGTTCTTCTGCAGAACCTTCTTGTCGTATTTTTTCGAATTCGGATTTACACGAAATAATGCCCAATAGGGAGACAACTCCTAATATAAATAGGTGATTTTTTATCATAAGTTTGCAAATTTACGGCTTTGTTATGAATTTATCAATTAGTGTGTAGCCTCAAATTTGCATTAGGACAATACAATTATGTATTTTGGATGATTATATGGCTTACAAACGCAATATTACACTATTTTATTTGCTCTTGATTTGTTTCTTAACAAATTGCAACCGTCAAGAGCCATCTTATTTTTCTGAAGGAGAAAAAATGAGGGGTGAAATTGAATTCCAATATTCTGAATCAAGCAAAAGCCTGAAAGGGGAAGCCCAGTTTTTCATTCAAGGAAAAGAAGGGATACGTCCTTATTTTCTTTTGGAAAATGCCCAAATGAACGGAATCGAAATGAAAAAAAAGCACACCTTACAAAAAGGGGTATATTATATAGCCGAACTTACTGACTTTGAACAACAGGAAATTTTATTTTCTTTTGCCAATAATCCAGAGAAAAAAGAAAAATTATCTTTCGAAATCGAAAAAGCCCAATGGAAAGAAAAAATTCCGAAGACTCTTTCGAGATCACAGCTACCATCAGAAGATTATAATTCTTGGATTCTATTGGATGCGGCATCCAAACTTCATCAAATCGATTCCGAAACAAAACCCGGCGAAATAGCGACGGGTCTGGCACAAATTGTAAAAGTATTGGAAAAAGATACCACCATCCAATTATCCAATCTTTTTGAATTACATTGTAAAATTCGAACTTTGTCTTCGTCTAGAATCATCAAAATCGAATAATAACACTTGAAATTAACTTCATGTATAAAGGAAAAAAAGTAATTGCTGTACTTCCGGCCTATAACGCCGCACTAACGTTGGAAAAGACCTATAATGAAATTCCCTTGGATTTGGTCGATGATGTAATTCTTTGTGATGATGCCAGCAATGACAATACTATTGAGGTCGCCCATCAAATCGGAATAAAGCATACTATAAGGCATGAAAAAAACAAGGGGTACGGTGGGAATCAAAAATCATTATACAATAAGGCATTGGAACTGAAGGGGGATATCATAATCATGCTGCACCCCGATTATCAATATACGCCCAAGCTCATACCTGCCATGGTGAATATTATTGGCGATGAATTATATCCTGTGGTGTTAGGATCTAGAATTCTAGGAAAAGGGGCCTTAAAAGGGGGTATGCCTTTGTATAAATACATCGCGAATCGGTTTCTTACCTTTACCCAAAATTTATTGGTGGGTTATAAATTATCCGAATACCATACTGGTTACCGGGCATTTGACAGAGATGTTCTAGAGAACATCAATTACAATCAAAATTCGGATGATTTTGTTTTTGATAACGAAATGCTTTCGCAAATCATTTTTGCCAATTATGATATTGCTGAAGTGACTTGCCCCACCAAGTATTTTGAAGAAGCTTCCTCCATCAATCTGACAAGAAGTACAAAATATGGATTAGGTGTTCTGCGGGTTTCCATCGGGCATTTTTTCCAGAGGCTGGGGTTATTGAAGTTGAACATGTACAAGAAGCCTTCCTAATTTTTTTGATAGGATATTATGATTTTCCTACCCAAAAAGAGCAATACAAGAATGGCCGTATAGATGAAAGTTGCTGTCATGAGCTTGGTTCGTTCAAGTTTAATGACAAATGTAATTAAATTTATATATTTGGTACGCTTACCACAACCATTCCGAAGACCATGACCTTATACTGAAAATAGAATACAAATAAAAAATGCCTAGTATTACAGAAGTCGTCAAGCACCTTATCATTATCAATGTCATTATGTTTATCATCCCTACTCTTATTTGGGGGTATTATGGAAGAGGTGTACTTGCTTTACACTTCCCGCTATCAGAAGGGTTCATGCCTTTCCAATTTGTTACTTCTATATTCATGCATGGAGATCCTTTGCATTTGCTATTTAACATGTATATGTTATATTTCCTTGGCGTCTTATTAGAGACTTATTGGGGAGCTAAAAAATTCCTAAAATATTATCTCATTTGTGGCGTAGGCGCTTCAATTATAGCCTTAGCTGTAAATTTTGCTACATATTATTATAGTGGTGAAATACCTCTCCCTTCTTTAGGAGCATCCGGGGCTATTTTCGGATTATTGATGGCTGCATTCCTTTCTTTTCCAGAGAAAGAAGTTTCATTGATATTTCCTCCCATCACATTAAAATTCAAAGTCCTTGTTCCTATTCTAATGGGGTTAGAACTTTACTTGGGTCTAAATTTCCAAAACACCGGCATAGGTCACTTCGCCCATTTGGGAGGTGCCTTGGTGGGTTTCATCCTCATCCGTTATTGGGATAAAAACGACATGAGCAATCGTTGGAATTAGAATACTTTCAAAAAACACAACCAAAAGTTCATCATCTTCGTTACAAATAATAGGATTGGCAATTGATAATTCCTTAAATTTGGCCTGCCTTTCAAGATTGAATCAAGTTAAAGCATATGTTTAGATCCATTTGGGATGACATAATACATTATTTCAGAACCGGCAATATGATTGTCAGGCTCATTTTGATCAACATAGCCATCTTTGTCATTATCAATATAGCCGGTGTTTTTCTTAATGCTGGGAATGGATTTACCCACAGCCCCAATTTCAATTACCTGATAGAATTCTTTTCTGTACATGCCAATTTCAAAAAACTGGTGTTCCGCCCGTGGGGACTTTTCACCTGCATGTTTTTACAACATAGTTTTTGGCATTTATTCTGGAATATGATTCTACTCTATTGGTTTGGTCGGATTGCCGGAGATTTGTTGAATGACCGTCGTATACTACCTCTTTATGTCTTGGGGGGCTTATTTGGGGCCGTCTGCTTCATTGTTTTTTCCAATCTGCTCCATATTGTCAATCCGACTTATGGAATGGGGTATTCTTTAGGCGCTTCGGGAGCTGTTATGGCTGTAACGATGGCTGCGGGTGTTATTGCTCCTGATTATCGCATCAATTTGATATTATTCGAAACCAAGCTGAAATATATTGTCGGTGTAATTATTTTCTTCGACATATTGGGTGTTTCGACCATGGCAGAATCCTCTACGGATCATTTTGCCCATTTAGGAGGAGCTTTCTTTGGTTGGTATTTTGTTTATATGCTTAGAAAAGGTGTCGATTTTAGTGAGCCTTTCAATCGGTATGCGGATAATTTACTGAACATTGTAAGGAATATAGGTGCCTCCAAAAAGCCCAAACGCCCTCAGCCAAAAGTAGCTTACACTAACAAGGAGAAGATCCAACAGAGCCAACAACCCCATCGACAATCCGATAATGTGAGTTTGCAAGATCGAGTCGATGCCATCCTTGATAAAATCAGCAAGCAGGGTATTGGAAGCCTTACCGATGAAGAACAGAACATACTTAACGATTATAGGAACAAACTCTAAACGCTGATGGCATCCAAGCAATCCGACGGTTGTATCATCCGATTCCTCCGATGGTTTAATTTGGTATTGATTGTCCTTACCGGCATTTGCTATTTTGCCCCTTATTTTCCCGCAGATACATTTTGGCCATTTATTTTTTTAGGAATGGGTTTTCCCATTATTGTATTTATGAATATGGCCGCATTCCTTTTTTGGGCTTACCTGAAAAAATGGTATGCAATTCTTCCTTTGATGTGTCTCATTATGTGTTGGAGCGGTGTAAGCAAATTTCTAGGTTCTCCCTTCGAGCAGCAAGAACAACCAGAAGGCTCCATTCAGATACTTACCTATAATTCTATGGGAGGTGGATATTTTAAAAAGAATGGAACCCAAGCATTTATAGATAAGATCAAATCTATTGATCCAGATATTATTTGTCTACAGGAAATCGGTATTACACTAAAAAAATACGATCGTATTCGCGAAAACTATCCGTATGTTTTTTCTCGGCATTCACAATCTATTCTATCCAAGTATCCTATTATCCATAAAAAAGATTTGGAACTGGAAAAAATAAGAACAGATAATGGTGCCATTTATGCCAATATAAAAATTAATAATTCTATTTTAAGAGTTTACAATCTACATCTTCATTCCAATAAAATTTCGGGAAAAGTGGGCGAAATCTCTAAAAACACAGAACTGGAAGATTTGAATAATAAAGAAACTTGGAATGATGCCACGGATATTTTAAAATTGGTGAAACGAAGTGCAGCAGTAAGGGCTGAACAAGCACATCGTATAAAAAAAGATATGGATACTTCCCCCTATCCTATTCTTGTTTGTGGCGATTTTAATGATCCCCCCCAATCATACACCTACCACACCTTATCCAAGGGATTAAAAGATACCTTTGTCGAGAAGGGCAAAGGGTTCGGTTTTACCTATAAAGGAAAGATTCCCTTTCTAAAAATTGATTATATTCTAACCTCACCCTCCTTGAAAATCACTTCCACACAATTGGATGACTCTTGGATTTCGGACCATAAACTCCTACATTCCTCTTTTGTTTTACCAACAAAATAAGGCTCTAACATTGCTGAATTAAAATAAAGATGTACTTTTGCCCTCTGTTTTGAAGCAATGTCTTTACAAGTATATTGTTTTCAAAGGATTAACTCTTTTTTCATAAAAGTCAAAACAAGTAAAACCTATGGAAATGTTGGTTTATATCTTACCTGTTTTCGGATTATTGGGCTTAGCTTATATGGCCGTCCTCAACTCATGGGTAGGTAAACAAGACGAAGGAAACGAAAAAATGGCGGGAATCGCCAAGCACATCGCAGACGGAGCGATGTCATTTCTTAAAGCAGAATACCGCATGTTGGCCATTTTCGTAGTCATTGCCGGCGCTGCACTGGGTATCCTTTCTGCTATGGTAGAAACTACACACTGGTTCATTGTGATAGCATTTGTAATCGGTGCATTGTTCTCGGCTTTAGCCGGATTCATCGGAATGCGTGTAGCCACTAAAGCCAATGTAAGAACTACAGAAGCAGCTAGAACGAGCTTATCCAAAGCCTTACAGGTATCTTTTAAAGGAGGAACCGTAATGGGATTAGGTGTTGCCGGATTGGCTGTATTCGGGTTGAGTGCTTTATTAGCACTTCTTTATTTGTGGATCATGGGGGGTGTTTTCACTGAAGGAGTATTCAATGGCAAAACCTATTCTGCAACAGAATTGATGACCATTGTACTAGAAACATTGGCTGGATTCTCTTTAGGAGCTGAATCTATTGCCCTTTTTGCTCGTGTGGGTGGAGGTATCTATACCAAAGCTGCCGATGTAGGAGCAGACCTTGTAGGTAAGGTAGAAGCCGGAATTCCGGAAGACGATCCTCGTAACCCAGCCACCATTGCAGATAATGTAGGTGATAATGTAGGTGACGTTGCCGGTATGGGTGCTGATTTATTCGGTTCGTATGTGGCTACCGTTCTTGCTGCCATGGTTCTAGGTAATTACGTAATTAGAGACATGGGTGGTTCTATTGATGATGCCTTTGGAGGCATCGGCCCCATTCTTCTTCCGGTATTGATTGCCGGTTTGGGAATCATTTTCTCTATTATCGGAACCTTCTTGATTTCTGCTAAAGACGACTCTAAAGAAGCTCAAGTACAAGCTGCCTTGAATAGAGGTAACTGGACTTCCATCATACTAACTGCTGTTGCATCTTTCTTTGTCATCCAATGGATGTTGCCTAGTGTTATGCAAATGGAGTTTTTCAGTATAGGAAAAGTAG
>JAHDDR010000203.1 GCA_020629255.1 Saprospiraceae bacterium
ATTGGTATTGAGAATTACAAAACACCAAGCTATTCAAAAAACCAATATAATATAATCCAATACCAAACGATTCTTCATTTTATTCGGATATAGATTTAAACCCAAAAACTAACATTTTTTTATATATTCAAATTTTTCTCATTATTCAATTTTCAATCAAAATGAATTTCAAATTTCAATTATTATCATTTGCTTTCATTTTATTTTTAATACCTTTCAAAATAGATGCACAAAAAAGCAAAGTAAAATTTGGCGAGTTTTCCAAAGAAGAAAAAGAAATGACCGATTGTGCATTCGAGCCGGGTGCAGCCGCTATTATTCTATTGGATCAAGCCAATACTATTATTAAAAATTTACCCAACAAAGGAATAGAATTCATATCCCTTCATCACAAAAAAATAAAAATCTTAAATAAAGAAGGGTATGATTACGCAAATATCACTCTAGAAGAGGTGAATACCATCCGGGAAAAGGTTGATGTCACAAATATCAAAGCAAAAACCTTCAATAAAGCAAATGGAAAATGGGAAGCTACAGATTTTGACAAAAAAAATATTATTGAAGAAAAAGTTTCGAAAGGCATTACCGAATTAAAAATTGTTATGCCCAATGTAAAAGTGTGGAGCATTATAGAAATCACTTATAAAAGGATCACTAATTTAATGGAAAATTGGTATTTTCAAGATGAGCTTCCTACATTAATTTCAGATTTTGAAATTATTCTGCCCGATCGCTTCGATTTTGTAAAAAGTATTGAGGGTGCTTTCCCCATTAAAGAGAAAACAGCCAAAGAAGACATTACTGTTTTTCTTACACGTGATGGTTCTATTACTTTAGATAGTCATAAATATGGATGGATTGGCGAAAACCTACCAACCCTTAAAGAAGAAAATTATTCCCCTTCTTTTGATTTAAATGTCAGCCATATTGATTTTTTATTAAAAGGAATCCGATATCAGAATGAATATATTGATATTGATGGAACTTATAAAAAATTAAATGAAGATTTATTAAAAGCGGAAGGTTTCGGTAAAAGAATCAATAATGATCTAGTAAAAGTTTTACCCGAATTAGGGTTATCTTTCAGCTCCGAAAGTGATGAGGAAAAAGCGAAAAAAATATTTTATACCATCCAATCTAAAATTAAATGGGATGGGTTCTACGCTTTCTTTCCTGAATTCGGCCCTCAAAAAATAATACGAAAAGGAGAAGGTGACGTTGCCGATATTAATATTTTATTGATTAAATCTTTAAGAGAAGCTGGAGTAAAA
This sequence comes from Saprospiraceae bacterium, assembly GCA_020629255.1. Classification (GTDB taxonomy): domain Bacteria; phylum Bacteroidota; class Bacteroidia; order Chitinophagales; family Saprospiraceae; genus JAHDCE01. The sequence continues at coordinate 1,272 of JAHDDR010000203.1, forward strand.
GCTTATCCTATTGTTTGTAAAACAAGAAGAGCCGGCAGACCCAACCCTTATTTAGTGGATAAACCCGAATTGAATTATTTAGTTTGCGGAATCTTAAATGATGATGAATCATATACTCTTTTAGATGCATCGGATCCTACATTGCCTTATGGATTAATTTCGCCTCGGGTATTGAATTATCAGGGATATTTGATAGATAAAGTAAGAAGCGGCTGGGTTGATCTCCAAAAAAATGTCAAATACGAACATGGCATGGGCATCAAACTTAAAATAGATGATGGGAAATTATTAGCTGATGTAAAAGGGCGTTTCAAAAATTATGCAGCTTTGAAATTCTTCGAAGAAGATAAAAAAGAAAAAAAGGAAGACGAGGAGGAAGAAAAAGATAATGAAAAAATCAACGACGATAAAGATTTAAAAAATAGGGTGCTGGAAGACTGGGATGTAAAATCGGCAGAATTTATTTCTCTTGAAAAAGATAAACCCGTTTCTTTCGAAATGAAAATGGAAAAAGATTTTGATACCGACGAAGATCTTATTTATTTGGAACCCGTTATCATGCCTTTATTCGATGAAAATCCATTTCAGGACAAAGAAAGAAGAACGCCCATAGATTTTCCTTATCAAATGAAAATCCAATATGCAATTACCATAGAAATACCCGAAGGATACGCAGTAGAAGAACTACCAGAAAAAAGCTTGGTTACATTACCTGATAATGACTGTAAATTTATTTATAGTCCAGAAGAAAAAAATGGCAATGTACAGCTCAATGTTAATTTTAGTGTAAAAAAATTATTTTACGAAGTAGAAGAATATGAATTGCTTCGAGAATTTTTCAATCTTTCATTAGAAAAAATGGAAGGAATGATCGTTTTGAAAAAACAATAAAAAACTCCCAACACTTTCGGAATTCAAACATTCCGAAAGTGTTGTTTTTTTCTCCAAATAATCCTCAATATTATGATATCTAAAAAATATATTGCATTATTTTATTTCAACTTTTTTATTTTTCAAATCGTTATAGCTCAAAATTATTCTACCGACAATATACCTAAAGAGCTTTTAAAAAATGCAGGCGCTGTAATAAGGAATTCCGTTACCGAATGGAAAGTCATATCGCCAAAAGAAGCTCAGACCAAAATAAAAGAAGTTAAAACGATACTTAACAAAAAAGCTTTGGAAAATGAAGGCATGATCGTTTTACATTATGATGATTTCCAATCCGTCAGTGATATTTCTGTAAAGATTTATGATAAAGATGGAGAAATTATTAAAAAATTCAGAGTACGTGATTTTTTTGATCGAAGTATGTATGATGGGTTTACCATCGCTAGCGACTCTAGACTTAAATTATTAAGCCTCCATGATATCCCTCTTCCTTTCACTTATGAATTAAGTTACAATTATCACTTACGTGGAATATTAACTGTTCCTGATTGGAACCCTGTAGGGAGCACCAAAACAAGCTTGGAACAAGCTAGCTTAATTGTAAAAAGTCCTAAAGGATTTACATTTAAATTCAAAGAACAAAATATTAAGGCCGACGACGAAACAGAAAATGATGAAAATATTAAAACTTGGAATGTAAAAAATATACCTGCCATTAAATATGAACCCTTTTCGATCGATTGGGCAGAAAATTTACCCTCTGTAAAAATAGCTCCATTGCAATTTAGTATGGATGGATACGAAGGCAGTAGCGAAACTTGGGCATCATTCGGCGATTGGCAACAAAAATTATTGAATGACACCAAAAAATTACCTGAAAATGTTCAAAAAGAATTTCAGGAAATGGTTGCAGATAAAACAACTGTAGAGGAAAAAGTAAAAACCGTTTATCAATATTTACAAGAGAACACTCGGTATGTAAGTATCCAATTGGGTTTGGGTGGTTGGAAACCCTTCGATGCCGATTTCGTCCATGAACAAAAATTCGGTGATTGCAAAGCGTTGAGTTTTTATACCATTTCTATTTTGGAGAGTTTGGGTGTACCGGCAAGATATACTAAAGTTTATGCCGGTCGAAATGCAGGGGAAATCGACCCTGATTTTCCGAGCCAACAATTTAATCATGCTTTTGTATGCGTGCCGAATGGGAAAGATTCGCTTTGGTTGGAATGCACCGACAACAAAGGCAATTTTGGAAAAGTCGGTTCTTTTACAAGCGATCGCCATGTTTTATTAATCGAAAAAAATGGAAAATCGAAATTAGTACGCACACCCGCCACCACAATAAACGATAACAAAACGCTTTCTACATGTAATGTAAAATTAGCTCCCGATGGTTCAGGCGATGTAGAAATCAATCAAAAATTATTTGGAATTGAAATTGAAAATAAGGATTTCGACTATATGATTTATCAGCCGGAAAAAGAACAAAAAGAATGGTTGGATGATTTTATAGAAATCAAAGATTTCGACATTGAAAATTATTTGATGAAACAATTAAAAAATGAAGAAGCACAAGGAGAATTAAATGTAAAACTGAACACCAAGCATCTTGCAAATAGAATGGGGAAAAGAATGTTTTTACGCCCCATATTATTCTACAGAACAGAAGCCCCCGAATATAATGAAGAGGAAGAACGAAAAACGAAATTCCAAATCAAATATCCGTTCGAAAACTCAGAAACATATACCTATGAAATCCCTCCAGGTTTTAATATAGAAAAAGGATTGGAAAAACAAGATATTAAAAATGAATTTGGATCGTATCAGTTAAAACAATCATTAGAAGGAAATACTTTAACCATACAACGAATTTTTTCCTTGAATAAAGGAAAATATAATCCTGAAAAATATTTAGACTTTATTTCTTTTCTTGAAATCGTTGAAAAATGGGATAAGAAAAAAATAGTTTTTATCAGTAAAAGACCATGACAAATATAAGAACTAAAATTTTATTTATTTCCCAAACTCACTTTCACAAGAATATTCAGGATAAATAAAATACTTAAAAATAAGGAAAGACGACCAATCATATCCCCTACTCTTGAATAATACGTTATTTTTTTATTCAAGGATATGGTCTTTTTTATGGCGGTCGTTTCTCCATATTTCGTTACTTGAAAAAGATCCCCCCTTGGATTGATAAAACAGGAAGAACCTGTATTCGCCGCCCTAGCTATGCTTCTCCTAAATTCAATGGCTCGAAGGCGGGCAAACTCACGGTGCTGTACATAACCTGAGGTATTCCCCCACCAACCATCATTGGTAATGATGGCAATAAAATCAGCACCACCATGAATATATCCCCTCATAAAATGCCCAAAATTTTGTTCGTAACAAATGACAGGAGCCGCTTTTCCTTTCGAAGAAGAAAATACTTTTCTTTTTTCATCGGTTTCAAAACCGTTCAACGATCCACCCATGCTAGAAATAAAATCATCTAAACAAGAAAGGGCTTTACTAAAGGGTAAAAACTCCGGCCCAATCACCAATTTGGATTTTTTGTAGGATTGTATTTTTTCTTCACCCATTTGATAGGCCCCATTAAATACATGGTAATACGTAGTATCTGTTCCTATAATTCTTGTTCGAGTAGTGGGTGAATATTCTTTTTTATCTTTCCAAGAATGGACACCCGTCGCTCCTGCAATAATATTTAATTCCGGATGTTCCATTGTTGTCATCATCGAAAAAATACGGAAGGCTTCATTTCCTGTTTCATTATTTTGGAACACCGTTCCGAATGTAGATTCTGGAAAAAGAAGATAATTTACGGTACTGTCTAATAAGGGTTCGAAATATTCGGAACTTTTTTGCAAAACTTTTTCATCCGACAAACGCCCTTGTTCATAGTGCGGTTCTTCATTCGGCTGAACACAAATAACATTTATTTTTTCATCCGATTCTTGAAACGAATAATATAAATACAAAGAAAAAACAATGGGTATTACAACCATTCCCAATAAGGGAAGAAAGGAGCGATTTACTTTTTCAGCTACAATAAATTTTTCAAATAGTTGAAAAGCAAAAACATTACACATCAAAATCCAAAACGTTCCTCCTAATACACCGGTAAATTCATACCATTGTATCCACGAATGAAACGATGCAAAACCATTGCCGAGTGTCAGCCAAGGCCAAGACAAATCCCATCTGAAATGAAAAAATTCGAAGGTCAGCCAAAAACTAATCAAGGAAGCATAACCTAAATTCGGCATTCTTTTTTTTACCAAATGAAATAAAACCCAAGGAAGGGTCATTAAAAAAGAATTGGCAACAATGGCAAATATTCCGGCAAATAAAGAAGAATTTCCGACCCAGTAAGTCGAAAGAATATTCCAAATAATAAATGTATGAAAACTATATTTAAAAATTTCTTTTTTTTGAATGCCTTCTAAGGAGGTGGATATTTTTCGTTCAATCCAAAGCAAAGGCAAAAAAGCAAACAATAATAAAGGAGAAATTCCCAGCGAGGGAAACCCGACCCACAATAAAACACCCGATAAAGTAGCCCACCCTATATATTCTATGCTTCGGGGTAAAGCAGAAAACTTGGGAATACGCCACACTATATAACATCCATAAACGGATAAGAATAAAAACAAGGTAGAATATTCCCAAAGTTGGTTTTGATACAAGGAAATGGAAGAAACAATAATTCCTATTAAGAACAAAATTAAAAGAATGGGTCTGATTTTGTTTTTCATTTAATTTAAATTACCGAACAACAAAACCATTCCCAAAACCTTCGCTTGGACTGACAAAGCCTAATTCTCCTTTTTCATTTTCAGCCATTAAAATCATGCCTTGTGATTCTACTCCACGAATTTTTCTAGGAGCTAAATTTGCCAACAAAACCACTTGCTTACCGACCACTTCTTCTGGGGTAAAAAATTCGGCAATACCCGAAACGACGGTTCTTTCTTCCATACCGATATCAACGGTAAGTTTTAAAAGTTTCTTGGCCTTTTTCACTTTTTCTGCCGTTAATACAGTTCCAGTCCTAAGATCCATTTTTTGAAAATCATCAAAAGTCGATTCGTCCTTCAACGGCGCATAAATAACTTCTTGGCTTTGGCTCTCTTCCAATTTCTGGATTTGTTCATCCACCCATTCATCTTTTAATTTCGTGAATAAATGAATCGGCTTTCCGATGGTATGACCTTCAGCCAAAATCGGTTTTCCTTCTTTTAATGTTTCCAATATATTTTTGAATTCATTCGAATTTCCAATTTTAGGTACATTTAATAAATGTCGCAAGCGTTCCGAAGTACCTGGTAAAAAAGGTTGTGCCGCTACACTCAGAGCCGCCACAACTTGAGCCGCTACATTCATCACCACTTTTGTGGTTTCCTCATCCGTTTTTATTAAAGACCAGGGCGCATTGAATTGTAATAATTTATTGCCTAATTCTGAGAGGGACATTAATTCTTTTAATGCACTTCTGAAATCATAAGCTTCGATGAACGATCCGATTTTTTCTAAATGGTGAACGATGGCATTTAATTCTGCATCAAAGGATGATTTTTTTCCTTCTTCAGATGAACAATTAATTTCCAAAGAAGAATCTATTGACGGAATAGTTCCATCATAATATTTATTGGTTAGCACCACTACCCGATTAATGAAATTGGCAAAGTTTCCGACCAGCTCAGAATTATTCGCTTCCTGAAAACCCTTCCAGGTAAATTCGCTGTCTTTCGTTTCCGGCATTACCTTAATCATATAATACCGAAGAATATCGATAAATTCGGGTTGGTCTTTAAAATCCTCTACAAATTCATGTACCCAAATCGCCCAATTTTTTGAGGTAGAAATTTTACGCCCTTCCAAATTCAAAAATTGATTGGCGGGTACATTGTCCGGCAATATGTAATTACCGTTAGCTTTTAATATAACGGGAAAAATCACACAATGAAAAACAATATTATCCTTGCCGATAAAATGTAATAATTTTGTGTTCTCATCTTGCCAATACGGCTTCCAATCTTTTCCATTGTCTTTTGCCCATTGCTTCGTGGCAGAAATATAACCGATGGGAGCATCCAACCAAACATATAATTTCTTGCCTTCGCTTCCCTCGATTTCTTGAGGGACATC
>JAHDDR010000204.1 GCA_020629255.1 Saprospiraceae bacterium
ATAACATGGCTACACTGGGTCGAAACAATTGAATATTATCCAATTGAAAACTACTTAGCTCCAATACATAGTAAGTATGTTCCTGCGTTGCAACTTTCTCGGCAAAACTGTACCCTACATTTCCTGCTAAACCTACATTCAGTTTTCCTATTTGGAGGAGGTGATGAGTAAGTAGGGTAGTTGTCGTTTTACCATTGCTTCCGGTAATTGCGATGATTTTGGCATCGGTGTACCGAGCAGCGAACTCTATTTCGTCAATAACAGGAATTCCATTTTCCTTGATTTCTCTTATCAGAGAAACATGGTCGGGAATTCCCGGACTTTTAATGACTTCCTTTGAAGTCAAGATCATTTCTTTTGTGTGTTGCCCTTCTTCGAAGGGGATGTCGTTGTCTTTGAGTTTTTGCTTATATTTTTCTTTGATGGAACCCCGATCCGAAACGAATATGGAGAATCCCATTTTTTTAGCTAGGATGGCGGCTCCAACACCCGATTCGCCAGCGCCTAGTATCGAAATCAACTCTTTTTCCATCCGCCTTATCGGATTTTCAAAGTGATGATGGCCAAAACGGCTAATAATATTCCTACGATCCAGAACCTTGTTACAATTTTGGATTCGTGCATGCCCAATTTCTGATAATGGTGATGCAAAGGCGACATTTTGAAGACCCTTCGTCCTTCACCATATTTTCGCTTGGTATATTTGAAATATGATACCTGAATCATGACGGATAGATTTTCGGCGAGGAAAATTCCGCAAAGAATGGGTATCAATAATTCCTTTCGTAATAAAATGGCTAGTGCTGCAATGATACCTCCGATGGTTAGGCTTCCTGTATCACCCATGAAAATACGGGCGGGATAGGAATTGTGCCAAAGGAAACCAATACAAGCTCCTAGAAAACAAGCAATGAAAATGACCAATTCCTCAGAACCGGGCAGATACAATATATCGAGGTACTTTGAGAATACGTTATGGCTCGATACATAGGCGAAAATTCCGAGGGCGGCTCCAATTATGGCCGATACTCCGGATGCCAGTCCATCAATACCATCGGTAAGATTAGCAGCATTCGAAACAGCAGTTACGATGAAAATGGTCAGTAAAATAAAAATGATCCATCCCAATCGTTGACTGTTATTAAAGGGAAGAATATCAGCATAATCGAAATTGTTTCCTTTCAAGAAAGGGACATTGGTTAATGTCGTTTTTACGTTGACATTCCCGTTTCCCAGCGTTTCGATAACGTGATACCCTTGCTTGTTAGCCGTCTCTTGGTCTACTCTTACCACAACTTCATTGCTCATGAACATCACTACTCCGACAAGTAATCCCAAACCAATTTGCCCTAGGATTTTGAATCGACCTTTTAGCCCTTCTTTGTCTTTTTTAAAGACTTTGATGTAATCATCCAGAAAGCCAATAATGCCCATCCAAATGGTAGCGATGATCATTAAAATGATATATATATTGTCAAGTTTAGCCAGTAGTAAACAAGGAATAAGGATGGACATAATGATAATGACTCCGCCCATAGTAGGGGTGCCTTGCTTTTCTTTTTGCCCATCGAGTCCCAAATCCCTTACGGTTTCTCCAATTTGCATTCTTCGTAAGATTTTAATAATCCTTTCACCAAAGAAGATGGAGATAATAAGAGATATGAATACTGCTGTCAATGCCCTAAACGAGATGTATCTGAATACACCCGCCCCCGACCAGTCGAACTTTTCCAACCATTCAAAAAGGTAATAGAGCATAGTTTTATTTACGTTTTGTTTTATATAATTTCCTATCCTAAATTAGCTCTTTTGCCAATGAAATAGGAAGTCATTTCCTGATTAAAAAATGGAGCAATACCGATCGAAATCTCGATAGATATGATTATTGAGCAACGAACAAAGGAGACGAGTATTGTCAACCGATACTGCTACCATATTTTTCTTGGAATCAATTCAGTTCCAAGTATTCATTTAAAATTTTCTTGTCATCAAATGGTTTTTTCTCACCATTTGTTTCTTGGTATTTTTCGTGGCCTTTGCCAGCTACCAAGATGATATCGCCGTTCTGTGCCATAGCACAGGCGGTTTTGATGGCTTGTTTCCGATCCGTAATACTCAATACCTTTGCTTTGTCCGTTATTCTTATCCCTTTTTCCATTTCTTCTATGATGGAATCGGGATCTTCGGTACGAGGATTATCAGATGTGAGGATGACACGGTGGCTGTAAGTAGCCGCCAAATGGGCCATTTTAGGCCTTTTGGTTTTGTCGCGATCGCCTCCACAACCCACTACTGTTAAAACTTGACTGTTGTTCTGCTTGAGTTTATCGATGGTCATTAATACTTTTTCTAAAGCATCGGGGGTATGGGCATAATCTACGATGCCTGTTTTACCCGTGTTGTTAGAAAATAGATAATCAAATCGCCCTTCGGCTGATTGTAGGTTACTGAGTTCTGTCAATACCTCGAAACGATCCATTTCCAAGAGCATCGCTGTTGCATACACCGCCAAATAATTATAGGCATTGAACTCACCAATCAAGCGACCATGAAACTCCGCACCATCCAAATCCAATTGTAAACCCGAAAGAGAATTTTCAATGATTTTAGCTTTGAATGCCGCTGTACGCTTTAGAGCATAAGGGAATTTCTTGGCTTGTGTATTCTGTAACATGACATTGCCTCTGCGATCATCCACATTGGTTAATGCGAATGCTGTTTTAGGCAAGTTGTCGAAGAATTTCTTCTTGGCTTCCAGGTAACTTTGGAAGTTTTTGTGATAATCGAGATGATCGTGGGAGAGGTTGGTGAAGACCGCTCCTTTGAACGCTATCCCTTCGATTCTTTTTTGGTCAACAGCATGAGAACTGACTTCCATGAAGGCAAATTCACAACCTTCCTCTACCATATCAGCCAATAAGGAATTGAGCTGAATAGCATCGGGTGTTGTATGGGTTGCCGAAAGTATCCGACTCCCAATTTTGTTTTCTATGGTTGAAAGCAACCCTACTTTATAACCTAGACTTGTGAATAAATTATGGAGTAAGGTGACTGTTGTGGTTTTTCCATTGGTTCCCGTTATGCCCACCAACTTGATTTCTTTGGATGGATGATCGTAAAACTCAGCAGCTAATTTCCCTAGGGCTTCTTTGGAGTCTTCTACTTTTATATAGGATATATTTGAATCGATTTCTGTTGGTATTTCTTCACAGAGAATACAGGTTGCTCCATTTTGAATGGCTGTTCCTATATATTGGTGACCATCAGTCAGTGATCCTTTTACGGCGATAAAGACATAATCGTTTTCCACTTTTCTAGAATCCAAAGCCAAGCCCTTCACAACTAGATTGTTGGTGCTTCCTTTGGTTTCTAGGATAGAAACGGGTTTCAATATGTCTTTTAATTGCTTCATTAACTCAGTGTCAAATGAACGGTTTGTCCTTTAATGGTCCGACCAGCTGGAACGGATTGTCTTTTTACTTTTCCGAAACCAGAAACGGTTACTTTCAAACCTTTATTTTCTAAAATGTATATCGCGTCCCTTAACCCCATTCCTTTTACATTGGGAATGACTTCGGGCAGGATGTTTCTTGATAATAAACTCAGGGTATCATTTTTAGCCTTGGTGACTGACCAATTCTGATTGATAGAATTATCTGAAAATGGAATTTCTAATTCTCGAAGTAGATACGCCAATTCTCTTTTTTCTCCAATGTTCAAATCCGGAAGGCTATAGGTTCTCCAACTGGGTTTTTCTTCTTGGTTCATAGTGGGTTGGATCTCAAATTTAGAGGCGTAAGCTTTATCAGCGATTTCTCTAAAAATGGGACCTGCCACATCACTACCATAATAACTTCCCTGTTTGGGATCATTCACTACTACCATGATGGAGTATTTAGGATTTTCAGCAGGGAAATATCCGGCAAATGAGGCTTGATGTTTCATTTTTTGACCTCTCCGAGAATAATTTACCTGAGCTGTACCTGTTTTTCCAGCGAAATTGTAAACATTGGTTTTGAGTTTTTTTGCGGTACCTTCATCTACAACACCTTCTAAAAGTTCTTTCGCTTTAGCAATGGTGGAAGGGCTTGCTATGCTTTTATCAACCACAGTGGGTTTGAATTGGGTTTGAGCTACTCCGTATTGCATAAGTTCTTCTACCAAATATGGTTTCATCATTTTACCATCATTGGCTACAGCATTATAGAATGTAAGGAGTTGCAAGGGTGTTAAACTCAGCTCATATCCAATTGACATCCAAGGGAGCGTGATTCCACTCCAATCATCTTCTTCACTACCAGATTCTTTAATATAAGGAGGAACTTCTCCATCGATTTCAATTCCGGTAGGTAGATCAAGATTGAAATCTTTCAGTTGATTTACGAATTTTTGAGGGTCATTTTTGAATTTTTCATCAACAGTAAGGGCTATGCCTACATTGGATGAAATTTCGAATGCTTTTCTGAAAGTGCTTTCTTCTAGGGCATGGTAAGAGGCATCTACCATTTCTTCATCATAGAATTCATATTTACCCAAATGAAGTTGAACGGTATCATCTAGATCGATAAGGTTATTTTCAAGAAGAGCCATGGCCGAAGCTAGTTTAAACGTTGAACCTGGTTCTATGGTCTGTCCTATGGCATAATTGAATCGTTCCCACCAACCATTTTCTGTTTGGTCGAGGTTGGCGATAGCTCTAATGGCACCTGTTTCTACTTCCATCATGATGGCCGTACCATATTTAGCATTGTTTTTTTGTAAGCCTCTTAATAAGGCTTCTTCTGTGATATCTTGGAGGTTAATGTCGATGGTTGTTTTGATGTCTTTTCCGTTGATTTGCTTGTATGTAAAATCATCGGCAGGAATCCAAATGGTTTCTCCATTCATCCCTTTGATTTTACGCATGAGTCTTTCGCCGGCTTGACCGCCTAAAACTTTATCGAATTTACCTTCTAGTCCTACTGGGTTTGCTCCTTCTCTTACATATCCAATGGTTCTATGGGCGAGGATGCCGAAAGGACGTTCTCTTTTGGGTTTCTTTTCCACTATCAAGCCACCTTTATATCTACCTCTTCTAAACAAAGGGAATTGTTTGATGCGTTCTAATTCTAAATGGTTCGCATTTTTTTTGATTAAAAGGTATCTATCCCCACTGGTTCGAGCATCAATCAGCTTTTGCTTCATTCCTCCAGGAGTAAGACTCCTATCAACATAATAAGATAGACAGAGTGCCAGTGAATCGACATTCTTCCAAAATATTTTATCGGTAATCGAAGATGTTAATGGATCGAAGCGGATATCATAATAGGGGAGTGAGGTAGAAAGTAAACTGCCGTCATGCGAGAGTATATTTCCACGTTCTTTGCTAACACTCATAGATTTTACGTGGAATTGTTCTGCTTTAGCGAGCCATTTGTCCTTTTCAAAAAGAGTAACTTTTATGGCCTGAAAGAAAATGACCAATGCGAACAGTACAATGACTGAAAGCACTATATAAATGCGAACTAATATTTCGTTCTTTACTTGCATTGGGTCAACTATCTTCTCTTAGGTTTTTCTTTACAACTATTTTTTTCGCTTTTTTGCCCGAATCAGAAAGCCCGATGGATTCTACCTTTTTCAGGACTTCTGATTGTTTTGAATTGTACATCAATTCCGCTTTGGCGGCCATGTATTGCCATCTCAAATCAGAAATTTCTTTTTCCAATTGTTTGATTTCACGCATGGTGTTTTCTGCATAATGTACATTCGCTATATATATGGTGCCTAGAAATCCTAAAAAAAGGACATAAGGCAAGTTCTTCAAGATGATACTTGCCAAAGGAGTGCCTAATGAGGCTAAATCCAAAACGCCTTTTTTCTTTCTGGCCATCTATTATTTTTTTTCGGCAACCCTCATCTTTGCACTTCTTGCCCGAGGGTTCCGTTCTATTTCTTCTTTCGAAGGCTCTATTGCCTTTTTTGTTATGACTTTAAAAGGTCTTTCTATGTTTCCATAAAAATCCTTGATTTGTTTTCCTTCAAAATTTCCTGATTTCAAGAAATTTTTCACCAATCGATCCTCTAAAGAATGATAGGAGATGAAAACAAGTTTTCCTCCCGGTTTCAGTACTTTTAAAGAAGCTTTTAGAAAATCTTTTAATGCGCCCATTTCGTCATTGGCCTCTATCCGAATGGCTTGGAAAACCTGAGCCAAGTATCTGTTCCTTTTTCCACGAACAATCGGATCAATAATTTGTACCAATTCCTGGATAGTACTGATTTTTCTCAATCTCCTTTCGGTGATAAGCGTATGAGCCAGCGTTTTTGAATTTCTGATTTCGCCATATTCGCTGAACATCTTCACCAATGCATCTTCTTTGTATTCATTGATGATCGTTTTTGCGGATAGTTCTGCATTCTGGTTCATACGCATATCTAAGTCAGCCTCGAAACGGAAAGAGAAGCCTCTTTCGGCTTCATCCAATTGATGGGAAGACACACCTAGATCTGCTAGGATTCCATCCACTCCATCAATACGATGTAATCGTAGAAATTTATCCATGAATCGAAAATTACTTTCTATGAAAGTGAAATTTTCAGCATCAAGGATATTTCTCTTTGCATCGATGTCTTGGTCGATTCCGAACAACTTTCCTGTACCTTTTAATTGTTCTAGAATGGTACGGGAGTGTCCTCCTCCTCCGAAGGTAGCATCTACATAGATGCCTCCAATGCGAATGCCGAGAGCATCAATGCTCTCGGCTTTCAAAACAGGGTCATGATAATTCATGTTGTGGTTTTTCTCTAAAGATCTAGTTCTATGTCCCCTGCAACGATTTCAGTGAATTCAGAGAAATTCTCTGGTTCTTCTTCAATCATTTTAGCATATTCCTCCTTCGACCAAATTTCGATTCTATCTCTTAATGAAGATAAAATCATAACCTTGTCGATTCCGGCATATTCTTGCAAAATTTTTGGTAGCAGCAATCTGTCTGATCCGTCTCTTGATAATTCTGTTGCACCTCTATTGAAGTAGCGTATGAATTTTCTTTGGTTTTCCCTGAAGACACTCAACTTGGCATTCATCTTTTGGATGACTGTATCCCAGACAGAACGGGGGTAAAGGGTTAAGTGTTTTTCAAAACCACGGTTCACAACAAAATGGTGGCTGTCCACCTCTCCGAGCTGTCGGATGAGTTGGGAAGGTAGTCGGAAGCGTCCTTTCGCATCCAATTTAACTTCATATTCACCTATTAATTGCCGCATGTATTAGTTCGTCGCTCAATTTGAACACAATATATACACTTTTGTCTAA
>JAHDDR010000205.1 GCA_020629255.1 Saprospiraceae bacterium
AAAAATCAGAACTATTTTATTTTTATTATTGACAAGTTCATTAATCATGATCTTGGTAGAATTAAGATTGATATCCGAAGAAAGAATGCAATTAAGAACCTTGGCTCAAAATCTAGAAAAAGAAAAAGTAGAAACGCTTTATAACTCTTTGAAAAACCAAGTCAATCCTCATTTTTTATTTAATAGCTTGAGTGTACTTTCATCTTTAATTTATATCGACACCCAGAAAGCCGATGATTTCATTCAGCATTTTTCCAAAATATATCGTTATGCCTTAGAATTAAATGATAAAAAGTGGGTAACTCTGGAAGAAGAATTAAACTTCATTTCATCCTATTTATTCCTACAAGAAATAAGATTGGGGAAGCATTTTTCTGTTCAACAAAAAATTATTGATTCTGATAAAAAATTATTCCTTCCTCCATTATCTTTACAATTGGTAATTGAAAATGTTTTAAAGCACAATATAGTATCCAAAGAGCATCCGATGAAAATTCAAATCATTTCTGAAAATCAACAATTAAAAATTAAAAATTCCCTTCAATTAAAAAAAACAAATACACTCGAATCTACGGGAATCGGTTTAAAAAACCTAAAAAGTAAATATGAATATTTAGGCAAAAAAAAACCACAATTCATTCAAACCCAAAATGAATATATTTCTATTTTACCATTAATTGAAAACAATAATTAAATGTCCATTAAAGTTGTCATTATAGAAGACGAAGAACTTTCTGCATTAAAACTAGAAAAATTATTACTAGATATTGATCCAAATATTCAAATTACTGAAATTCTGGACAGTGTAGAAAAATCTGTATTTTTTTTAGAAAACAATTTCGTAGATTTAATTTTTTTAGACATTGAATTATCCGATGGTACCGGTTTAGATATCCTACAAAAAACAAAAACTAAAATTCCCATTATTTTCACAACAGCATATAACCAATATGCTCTCGATGCCTTCAAACATACCAGTGTAGATTATTTGCTAAAGCCCATCAACAAAAATGAATTAAAGAAAAGTATTGAAAAATACCACAGGATATTTAAAAAGGAAGTCAAAAAAGAAAATCCTTACCAAGATTTAATTTCTTTTTTCCAAGAACGAGAATCCCGAATATTAGGCATAAAAGGAAAAAGCAAATATCCCATTTTATACAAGGACATTTCCTACTTCTATATTGAGGATAGAATCGTATGGCTCATCCATCAGAATGGAGAAAAATATTATGTCAATTATAAATTGGAAGAGTTAGAAAACATGCTCCCTAATGCATCCTTTTTTAGAGCTAACAGAAAAGTCATCGTCTCTATTTCTTCTATAATTAAAATGGATACCCTTGCCAAATCAAGAATCAAATTGCACCTCAATCCCCCCCCCCATTTCGATGTGATGGTCTCCTCCGAAAATAGCTCCACATTTAAGAATTGGCTCCATAAAAACTGAAGAGACTTTTCCTAGCCTACAATTCCTTCTTCTAGAATAGCGAAAAACATTTGTTTTCAGTACTTTTGCAGCTTGTTTGGACAAAAGGAACTATTCCTATGCCTAAACGATTGATAAAGCAACCTTACAAAGAGATAAAAATTAGATACAATGGAATACAAACCCAGAGAGATTGAGAAAAAATGGAAGAAATACTGGGAAGACAACGAAGTCTACAAGGTAAGCAATAACAGCGACCGTCCCAAGTATTATGTTTTGGACATGTTTCCCTACCCATCCGGCTCCGGCTTACATGTCGGACACCCTTTAGGATATATTGCCTCAGACATTTTTTCCCGATACAAAAGACTCAAAGGGTTTAACGTATTGCATCCGATGGGATATGATGCCTTCGGATTACCTGCGGAACAATATGCCGTTCAAATTGGTGTACATCCTGCCGAATCTACTCGTAAAAATATCAACCGCTACCGACAACAATTGGATAACATCGGCTTGTCATTCGATTGGAGCCGTGAGGTGCAAACCTGCGATCCGAAATATTACAAATGGACACAGTGGATTTTCATTCAATTGTTCCAACACTATTATTGTAATGATGCGGATAAAGCCCGTCCGATTACCGAATTGGTCGAAGCATTTTCCAAAGAAGGCAATGCGCGAATCAATGCTAGTACCGATTTCGAAGGTTCCTTTTCTGCGGATGATTGGAACAACATGAGTGCCAAGGAGCAAGATGATGTTTTGTCCCATTACCGTTTGGCATATCGTCAAGTGCAATACGTAAATTGGTGTGAAGCCTTAGGAACCATCTTAGCGAATGACGAAATCAAAGATGGTGTATCCGAACGTGGAGGGCATCCTGTTGAACGAAAACCAATGGTTCAATGGTCATTGCGGACCACGGCGTATGCCCAGCGCTTGTTGGATGGTTTGGAACGAGTAGATTGGTCTGAAGCTTTAAAAACGGAACAACGAAATTGGATTGGTCGTTCTGAAGGAGCCAAAGCCTTCTTCAAATTAAAAGGCCATGACGAACAAATCGAAATATTCACGACCCGCCCCGATACTATTTTTGGGGCAACCTTCATGGTTTTGGCACCCGAACATGATTGGGTAGATATGATCACTACTCCCGAGCAACGAGCAAAAATAGATACTTATTTAGATTATGTGGGTTCCCGTTCCGAATTACAGCGAATGAGTGAGGTCAAGAAAATTACCGGTGAATTCACAGGTGCTTATGCCATCAACCCATTAACAGGGAAAGAAATTCCGATTTGGGTCGCTGAATATGTTTTGAAGGATTATGGAACAGGAGCCATCATGGCAGTTCCTAGTGATGATGAAAGGGATAATAATTTTGCCAACCATTTCGGTTTGGAAATAATTCCTGTCGTCGACAAATCGGATTACCCTGATGCAGACATGAAAGATAAGGTCGGAAAAATGATCAATTCCGGTTTTGTTACAGGCATGGATGTCAAAGATGCCATTGATGCTGTGATTCAAAAATTAGAAGAGGATGGCATTGGCGCCAAACAAATCAATTATAAATTGAGGGATGCGAATTTCTCTCGTCAACGATATTGGGGAGAACCCTTCCCTATTATTTTTGATGATGAGGATGTACCCCATCCGGTTGGTGTTTCCGAATTGCCCGTAGAGTTGCCGGCTTTGGATAATTTCAAACCCACATCGGAAGGAAAAGCTCCTTTGGGTCGTTTGGAGGATTGGATGAATTCGGAACAAGGTCGTCGTGAAATTGATACCATGCCTGGATTTGCTGGATCTTCCTGGTATTTTTTACGATATATGGATGCTGATAATGATGATGAATTCATTAGCCAAGAAGCTGTGAATTATTGGCAGGATGTAGATTTATATGTTGGTGGAAAAGAACATGCTGTTGGGCATTTATTATACTCCAGAACCTGGCATAAATTCTTCTATGATTTAGGATTAGTGCCGACAGATGAGCCATTTAAAAAATTAATCAACCAGGGAATGATTGGTGGCCGTTCTAATTTTGTGTATCGGGCGAATGAAAAATTTGCAGAGCATTATTTGGAAGAACAATTGAAATCCGTCAGCCATACCTTTGAGAAAAATAAAATCATTGGAGAAGGTGAAAATGCGTTTGAAGTAGACTTTGCTTGTGAAACACATAAAGTAGCCATCGAATTAAAAGCCTTGCATCGCTTGGAACGTTATGATGATAAGCATCATGAGCAATTCGAGAAATTGGATTATACTTTTGTTCCTATTGCTACGGAAGAAATTTTTAGTCATTACCATGATTTTTCTCCCATTGCAGAAAAAATAAAAAAGGCAACAGATAAAGGAAAAGCAGAACCCAATGTCAATACAAAAGATACGGCTTTGTTTGTTTCCCAAGATATGATCGAAGACCGAAGCATGGTCACGAAGTTGCATGTGGATGTCAATATTGTTCATCATGATTTCTTGGATACGGATGCGTTTGAAAAATCAAGAACGGATTTCCGACGCGCGGTATATGTATTGAATGAAGAGGGAAAATATAAATGCAGTCATGCCATCGAAAAAATGTCCAAATCCAAATTCAATGTAGTAAATCCGGATGACATGGTGGATCAATATGGTGCAGATTGTTTCCGTATGTACGAAATGTTCTTAGGACCCATCGAACAAGGCAAACCTTGGAATACGGAAGGAATTAATGGTGTGCAAAGTTTCTTGAAAAAATTCTATGCTTTATTTTATGATGAAAATGGTTGGAGGGTCGTCGATGAAAAACCGACGGCGGAAGAATTGAAAGTGGTTCATGCCTGCATCAAAAATGTGAATCGGGATATTGAGCGTTTTGCCTTCAATACTTGCGTGAGCGAATTCATGAAATGCACCAATGAATTGAGGAGATTAAAATCGTATAAAAAATCATTGTTGCAAGATTTGGTAGTGTTGTTGGCTCCTTTCGCTCCGCATTTATGTGAAGAATTATGGCATGAATTAGGACATGAAGGAACAGTCAATTTAGCAACGTATCCTACACACAATGAAGACTATTTAAAAGAAAGTGCCATCACGTATCCCATTTCTATTAATGGGAAAAAACGGGCTACCTATGATTTCCCTATAGATGCTTCTAAAGAAGATATCGAAAAGGAAGCTTTGGCTTTGGATATCATACAAAAATGGACGGAAGGAAAAACAATCCGAAAGGTAATTGTTGTTCCCAAACGTATGGTGAATATTGTGGTGGGATAAATTCCTGAATTAGTAAAATTCTCAAAAGGGATAGAAATTTAATTTTCTATCCCTTTTGCTTGTGTAGTGTTAACCCCTTATTAAAGTGCCAGCGATGGTTTATTTGTAGTTCCGGGTTTCAGTCTCTATGAAGAAATGAAAATTTATAAAGAAAGTGGTCTTAAAAATTGGGACATTCTGAAAGCAGCCACAATAAATGGAAGCAAATTCTATAACATCGAAGATGCTGGTGAAGTGAAAGAAAATTTCCAAGCCAACCTTGTTCTATTAGATTCTAATCCAATTAGTGATTTGGAAAATATTACAAAAATTGGCGGAGTTATGATCAACGGTAAATGGAACTCAGATAAATTTATCCAGAAACAGCTCAATACATTAAAAAAGAAAAATATCAAATGATATTATGAATCTTATTGGAAACTACTGATAAGAGACTCTAAACTTTCCTTAGTATTCATCCCCTTGATTTTGGTTAAATAATAATAGACATTATTACGAATTGCATGGGTATGGCTTAAAATTTATCTTTCGCCACCATTCATCTTCACATACTCATCCTAATGACTAAGGCTATCAGATTTCGTGTCTTCCTCGATTGAAAACAAAATCTATAATTTCATCTTATATACCATACAACTCGTAATAATGTCTAATGAACTTGTTTAAAAAACAATTTCTTTCTACGTCCTAAGCAACAATGGATCATATAAACAAGTCATTCCATACTAAAAATAGGAATGTAATACCTTTTCATTCTTTATATTATCATTTAACCAACTTAAATCATTAAAAATGAAAAAAACTATTTTATTTTTGCTATCCTTAATACCTATCACCCATATGTTGACACAGGATGACACTACTTTGCCAGGCAATCTAGAATTGCCTTCTTCTCCAAAAGAACTTGTTCAAGTCGCTTCTTTTGACAAAGGACAATACCCCTATTCTATTGAGGATTATTTTGCAAAACCGAAACAATCGGATTTCCAATTCTCACCTGATGGAGATTATTTCTCTTATCGAGAAAAAGACGAACATGGGAAAAAACATGTGTTCGTTAAAAATACCCAAACCGAAGAGATACTAAAGATCATTGAAGAAGGTAAGGAATTGGTACGGGGTTACGGATGGGTCAATGATACCCGTCTGATTTATATTAAAGATCAAGGAGGTGATGAAAATTACCAACTCTTCGCTGTTGATGTGGATGGTTCCAACCTCAAAAGCCTTACCCCTTTTGAGGGGGTTCGGGTCAATATCCTTAATTTACTGAAGGAACAACCCGATCATATGATCATCCAAATGAACAAGAATAATCCCCAGATTTTCGAACCCTATAAAATTAACATCAATACGGGAGAATTAGAACAATTATTCGAAAACACGGATCCAACTTCACCCATTGCCGGATATGATTTTGATAAAGATGGAAATTTAAGGGCTTATACCCAACAGAAAAATTTTGTGGACTATGCCCTTTATTATAGAGAGGATAGTTCATCCGAATTCGAAGAAGTCGTTACCACGAATTGGAAGGATAATTTCTATATCATGGGTTTCGATTATCGGTCTGAAAATAAAAATATCGCCTTCGTAAAAACGAATCTAGAAAGTAATACCGACGAAATTGTTCTCTATGATTTAAAAGAAAAGAAAATTGTTGAAAAGGTATTTAGTCATGATGTTTTTGATGTTTCCGGTTTCAGTCGTTCCCGAAAAAGAAATTATGAAATAGATTTTTTTTATTATACTGGAGAAAAGAAACATATACAACCCATCAGTGAGTACTATAAAGAGTTATATCAAATTTTTTCGGAAAAATTTGAAGGTAAAGAATTTTCCATTTCGAGTAAAACCGACAATGAGGATAAATACCTCATTTATGTAGGGAGCGATAAATTATATGGCTCTTATTTTTTTTATGATGCCGATAAAAAAGAATTCAAAAAATTATTGGATTTAATGCCTCAATTGAAGGAAGAGGACATGGCGGAAATGAGATCCATCCAATTTAAAAGCCGGGACGGATTGACCATTTATGCTTACCTCACCATTCCTAAAAAAGCCAACAAAAAAAATAAAGTTCCTTTGATTGTAAATCCCCACGGAGGTCCTTATGGTGTTCGGGATTATTGGGGCTTTAATCCGGAAACTCAATTATTTGCCAGTCGGGGCTATGCTACTTTGCAAATTAATTATAGAGGTTCCGGCGGTTATGGTAAAAAATTCTTTTTGGCAGGCAACAAACAAATCGGTCGTAAAATGTTGGACGATTTGGAAGACGGCGTTGCCTTCGTCAAAAAAATGGATTTCATCGACCCAGAACGTATTGCTATTTATGGTGGTAGTTATGGTGGACTTGCCACTCTTGGAAGCTTGGTAAAAACGCCCGATTTATATCGTTGTGGTGTAGACTACGTTGGGGTATCTAATTTATTTACCTTTTTCAAATCTTTTCCTCCGTATTGGAAACCTTATTTGGGGCAAGTGTATGAACAATGGTACAATGAAGAAAGTGAGGAGGATCAAAAAATAATGAAGGAGGTTTCTCCAGCTTTGAATGTAGATAAAATTACGAAGCCATTATT
>JAHDDR010000016.1 GCA_020629255.1 Saprospiraceae bacterium
TAACTTTTTAGATTCATTAAAATCGAAACCATGAGAATCATTTCATTAACTATCACTTTTGTGATACTCGCTTTCAACCTCATCCAAGCCCAATATGAAACTGTTCTTTTGAATTATGAGAAATCATACTTCGGAGAAAACCAACCCTTACCTGCCGAAAAATATTTCATCATCAATGGAACCATCCGACCGGATGTCCACTATGTAGAAATCAAACTATTTTCTGCCAAAGGAAAAGAAAAAAGAAAACCCTTGGCTCAAAACTTCTGGAAAAGGGATTTCAACAATTCCGCTCCGGTGTTCAACCTTCCTGTCAATTATAAATTAAAGGAGGGAAAAGATTATGATATTTTATTGAATTTTTTCCGAACCATCACCGAAAAAGAAAGAGCAAAACTGACCCGAGGCATTTACGGCACACTAGACGCTTATGTGGATCAATCGTTCAATCTAAATGCTGCTAAAAAATTGAAGTTGCTACAAAACAATCGGCAGGTCATCAACGATATGAACGAAATCGTAAACAGAGGAATGTCTCTTTACCGTTCTAGAACCTTGGCTACTTTCCCTGGTTTTTCGGATATGGTGAAACTCAAGTTGGAACAGATCGAAGGTGTGAAATTAAAAAAGGCTGATAAAATCAGCGAAGATTCTGGATCTACTGAATACTCAGGAACCCGAGAAAAATTAATCCAAGAATTGAAGTACATTCTCCATAAAGAAGCTTCTCCTTATTTGAATTCGGAAATCTATGTTTTGTTAGATGATAAATACATTGACAACTATCCCACTGAACAAATACGAAATGCCTATTACTTGGCTCCTCATTTCGGTTATGGCGGCGTAGCGTTCAATACCAAAGCCGAAGAATTCAGTTATGATTCTGAAATGTATGTAGGGCTTTCTGTTCCTTTAGCTAAAAGAAGCAAGAACAAATTTTTGAGCAACACGTCCGTCTCCTTCGGTGCTTTCCTTTCCAATTTCAGAGATGAGGACGACAACAAAATCAGTGGACCATTATTTAAAATTCCTACTTATGTAAGTCTAGGATACCGCCCATTCGGGTTCTTTAGGATTCAGGCAGGTGTTGCCTTCCTAGAAGATGCCTCAACAGCAGGAACGGTTTCCGGATTCGAGAACAAGGTGGAAGTTCGACCTTTCGTGGGTATCAGTGCCGAATTGAATGTTTGGTTCAACCTCAGTAATAATAAATAGGATACTATTTGAAATCATTGAGGCATTTTTCTCAAGAGGATGTCTCAGATTTTCTCACTAAAATCAAAAATTATGAAAAGGTTGATCCTTCTCATCTTCTGCTGTGCCTTAGGTGTAATGTCTTTTGCTCAACAGAATTTATATAAATGGAGACTCGGAGTTCATGGTGGTATCGGTACGTATTATGGTGATTTAAGCACTCCTCGTTTTATCGACCCCCAATCTACTCCTTTGAAATTTTGGGAAAGCCCCGAAAATCTATCTTATGGATTAAGTTTAGAATATAGCATGAACCGTGCTTGGGGGCTTCGCCTCATGAGCACCCACGGAGCCTTCGAAGGTAACAGTCGTGCAACGAAATGGAATGGAGATCTTTACACAGAAAACGCCGAAACCTTTGCTAAGGCGCTTAATTTCCGAACTACTTATCATGACTTGGATTTGATGTTCGTCTATCAATTCGACAATGGCAAATTACTAAGTGAAAAAAGTTTCTTTGCTCCGTATTTCGGAGCCGGTTTAGGCTTTATGAACTATAAGGTAAAAGGCGATCTTTTCTTAGACGATGGTAGACGATATTATTATTGGTCGGATAATACCATCCGGGATTTGGCAGAAAATGATCCTTTTGCTGGCAATGCCAATATCATTGAACAAGATGGTGAATTCGAAACGGATCTAAGAGAATTAGAATCCGAAGGAAAATCCTATGGCAAAAGCACCATGACTATTCCACTGGCTATGGGATTGAAATTCAGGCTAGGAAATCGCTTCAACCTGAATTTGGAAACCTTATTACATTATTCCTTTAGTGATTATTTGGATGATGTTTCAGGGGACTATCCCACCGACTTCACATCACCTACACAAGCTTATGCCAGCAACCCTTCTAATTACTTAGGTACTAAAAGAGGCGCCGACAATAAGATGAAAGATATTTATGGAACCTTCAATCTTTCTTTGGGATTCAATTTCGGGTATAAAAAGCAAGCGTTCAATGCTCCGATTTTCTACTTGGGAGAATCCGACCCAATAGGCAGCCCTCCGATCACATCACCATCTCCCAAAAGGGAAGAAAATACTTCGGATAATTCTACAACCATCGAACCTACTACGAAGGATACAACAGAACCCATCGTAGATCTTTACCAGGATTATTCCGAATATTATCTACAAGATACCTTTGAATATTATACAGAACCTGTCTACATCATCAATAAGGATACGGTTGTTATCGACCAAACAGATACGATTAAAAACCAAACTTATGTCATCGACAATATAACTGTCAATCAGCTATTTACGGACACCATTGTTGAAGGAAGAACACAAATCATTCGGGATACGGTGTACGAAACAGGGACTATCATCAAGGAAAAAGTCATTATCCGTACAGATACTATTCGCGAAATCATCCAGGAGAATAAAACCATTATCGAAACACCTTATAATGGTGAAAAAATCATAATTGATGATCGAAGCGGCTATATAGAACCCCTTGAAATGGAATCCGCCGAAATTGTTTGGGAAACAGCAGAATTGGATACTTTGATTGTAATGAATCCGGCAACCCAAGAAGAAGAAACTTTTTTCGTTATTGATGATAATATTGTGGTAGAACCTGTTCCTGAAGAACCCATTTACACCTTAGTAGAATTGGAAACGGTTACCCTTGATGAATTGGATGGCGATTATTTTATAGAAACGGTTGGTTATCTGGAAGACGATTTGTCTAAAGAAGAAGTTTTATTATCTGAGATCCAAGAATCCAATTTTGAATTGATCGCTTTGCGGAACGAAATCAATGAGTTGAAATCCAAGGAGGATAAAAGCCAAGCAGACATTGATGCCATTTATGATAAACTGGAGGAAATTTCGAATGAATTTCGGGTCTATGATGGTTACAATTCAAACCTTGCCATCCAAGCCAGTGATGAGCATACTCGTCCAGAAAATGTGGACATCCGTACAGCGACTTCTTTATTAGAACAAGACCTATCGGATGTGAGGCGTGAAATCATTTACTTGGAATCATCAAACACCTCTTCTATTTCTAGGGATGAGTATGATATTATCCGTAAGGAAAATGAGAAGCGTATTGCTGCACTGGAGAAGGACATGAGGAAATTAAGGAAGAAGGTGAGAAGGAGTAACCGTCCGGATTTGGTAAACGAAAATTACCTGCTCAAAGACAAGGAAAAGAATAAGGATAAAAAAGAGACCACAACATCTGTCTCAACACAACCGGTGGTCATCCCAACAGGAAATCCTATTCCGGATTCATATTATAGAGGTCAAATCAATACATTGGAGCAAGAATTGGCGAGGATTAAAAATGCGAATTCGGTTTCTAATACACAGAAAGACACTGAAATCAAAAATTTGAAAAGCAAACTTGCCGACTTGGAACGACGAATGAATGCCCAACAAAACACCGGAAATTCTGATGCTCGTACACTTGAATATATATCAAAATTAGAGCAGAAGCTGGAACAGATGAATCGTTCTCTTGAAAGTACCCAACGAGAATTGTCTGAAGTAAAAAATAGGCCGGTAAGTTCAGGTACGACCATTATTCGCGCAGAACCAGCTCCTATACCCGCTCCTATAACCACAACTACAACCGTCTACACCCGACCACCTTCTAGTGAAGCCATTTCTCGCTTAGGTGTTGTGAATGTCTATTTTGATTCAGGAAGATCGAATGTGAAATCTCAATTTTATGGACAATTGGATCAGGTGGTGAATTTATTGAATCAATATTCTGATGTACGGGTAAACCTGACCGGTTATACGGATAAATCAGGAAATCAGGATGCGAATCTCAGGCTTTCCAAAAAACGTTCTGATGCCGTTTCTTCATACTTGAAAAATCGTGGCATTTCTGCTTCTCGTATAACATCCAACCATCTTGGCGAATCCCAATCCGGTTCGGAAAATGACCCTTTTTCGAGGAGAGTAGAAATTATTTTGAACCATTACTAAAAGATAAAATACCTTGGAGCATGTTTAAAATTGGCTTTTGGAGATAGAAACAGCAATTATTTTGATTTAAACATGCTCTTACTCTTTTCCAACTTTAAACAAGTAGAGCTGTCTTTTGGCAGCTCTTTTTTTATTCATCCTCCTGAAGTAAATCCGGTCTCCTGTTTTGGGTTCTTTCCATTGATTTTTCATATCTCCATTCTTCGATTTTCTTTGTATGCCCAGAAAGAAGGATTTCAGGCACTTTCCATCCCCTGAAATCCGAAGGACGAGTATAAACGGGAGGTGCTAATAAATCATCTTGGAAGGAATCGAACAAAGCTGAGGTTTCATCCCCCAATACACCGGGAATCAAGCGACCAATAGAATCCACAACAATGGCGGCTCCGAGTTCCCCTCCGGATAAAACATAATCCCCTACTGAGATTTCCATCGTTACAAAATGCTCACGAATCCTTTCATCTATCCCCTTATAATGACCACAAATAATGAGCAAATTATTGAATAACGAAAGGCGATTCGCCATCTTTTGATCGTATCGCTTACCATCGGGCGTCATGAAAATGATTTCATCATATTCTCTTTGGTCCTTGAATTCTTCGATGCAATTTGCAAGCGGCTCGCACATCATTACCATTCCTGCACCACCTCCGAATTGGTAATCATCCAATTGTTTGTGCTTACCTAAACCCCATTGCCTTAGGTCATGGACATGGACTTCCAATAAGCCTTTATCCCGTGCTCTTTTCATGATGGAGTGGGAAAAAGGTCCTTCCAACAAGCCCGGTATGACCGATATGATATCTATTCTCATTCGTTTATAAATTCAGAAGTCCTTCCGGTAATTCTATGATGATTTTTTTCCCTTCCTTATTCACTTCTTTTACAAAGGCATCAATCAAAGGAATAAGAATTTCTTTCCCTCCTTTTTCTATCACCGCCATTTCTTGTTGCGGATAATCCAATATATCTTGGATCAATCCCAATTCCCCTTCGGAAACATCAACTATCATGAAGCCCTTGCATTCTTCATATTCCAATTGTTCCACTTCCATTTCCCTTTCATCCTCCGTCAAAATATCATCTTCCCTTAGGGAAACTTTTTTCTTGGCCAAAGCCTGAGCTTGGGTTCTGGATACAACTCCCTCCAATTTTACCAAGAGTTGTCCTCCCCTCACTTCTTCTACGAAATAAGGAACAGGCTGCCCTTGTTGTTCAATGAATATGACAGATGCCTTTAAGAAATCTTCCAAATATTCATTTTGGATATCTGCTTTGAGTTCCCCATCCAAACCGTGGGCTTTCAACATTTTACCTATGTGTATATAACTTTCCATCATCCAAAAAAAATCCCGACATTCTTACGAATATCGGGAAAATTATTTTGCTATTTATCAGAAGGAATTATCCTTCTGCATTATCATCTTTATTCTCCTCTGCCGGAGTATCCTCAGCAACTGGAGCATCTTCTGTAGCGGGTGCATCTTCAGCAGGTGTTTCAGCTACTTCTTCTGGAGTTTCCTCTACAACAGGTTCTTCAACAATTACAGGAGCCGTTCCTTGAATTTTAGCCAAAAGAGCTTCTTTCTCTTTTTTAGTCACCGCTACTCTTTCCGCTATCTTAGCATCTTTACCATCAATCCATTCTTGGTATTTCGCCATTGCTTGATCTTCTGTCAAAGCACCTTTGGCAACGCCTTTCATCAAATGCTTACGATACATCACGCCTTTGAAACGAAGAATCGCACGAACGGTATTCGTAGGCTGGGCACCTTTGTTCAACCATTCGAAAGCCTTTTCTCTATCCAATTCGATAGTTGCAGGCTTGGTCATTGGGTTATAAGAACCAATTCTTTCAATAAAACGACCATCACGCTTCGCACGTTGGTCCGCCACAACAATGTGATAAAAAGGTGCTTTTTTACGCCCTTTCCTTTGTAATCTAAGTCTTACCATAACTAAGTTAAAATTTTAAATATTCGGTTTAAACCATACCTGACTCCTCGATGAATTCGGCACCAGGTTTTTAACGAGCTGCAAAGATAATGCTTTTATCACAAAAAACATAACCTATATTTCAAGAAGCACATCCATTTCAAATCTGTTCTACTCGCTAAATCATCTTTCAAAAGGTTAACAAGTCCTTATTTCTGATCGTTTCTTTTCCGTGACAATCTATTTTCTATATTTTTGCAAAAAATCACATTATACATGACTAGAATATTTACACTCCTTTCTTTCATTATTTTATGTGGAGGAATCCTAAATGCCCAAACCGAATTATCCGGTATTATCAATAGCTATGGTGCGGTATCCAACATCAACAATACAGATCCTTGTGCTGCCTTCCTAACGATTGATGACGCCTCTCCCTTTAATGCCGGCGATTACATCCTCATTATTCAAATGAAGGGGGCGGAAGTGGATACAACCAATTCTGCCAGTTTTGGTGAAATCGTCGATTTGAACAGTTGCGGTTTGTATGAAAAGGCACAAATACTATCCGTTTCTGGAAGTGATATTTATTTATCCACTGTATTAGAAAATAATTATGATGTAAACGGTTATGTACAAATTGTAAACATCCTACAATATGATGATGTAAATGTAATGGGAAACATATACCCAATGGCATGGGATGGAACCAAAGGAGGAGTCATCGCCATGGAAGTGACCAACACTTTAAGCCTGACTGCCGGTAGTATTGATGCATCAGAAGCAGGTTTTAGAGGAGGTGTTCGAGAAGTTTTGGATAGCGAATGTAATTTCCAAACCTCTTATACGGATTATCACTACCCCCTTGGCAATTTCAGAGGAGCGGCCAAAGGCGAAGGAATTGTAGAATTGCTTGGCAAAGAAAACGGGCGAGGTCCACTCGGAACCGGCGGCGGTGGCGGAAATGATCACAATACTGGTGGCGGTGGTGGTTCTAATGTTGGAGCCGGAGGACAAGGCGGCGTCAACTTATCCAATACGCCAACAGCTTGTCTAGGACAATACCCAGGCATCGGTGGTGTTTCCAACCCTTCTTCCCTATCAGGAGAACGCCTTTTTATGGGCGGCGGTGGCGGAGCAGGTCACGACAACAACGGAACCGGCTCTGATGGTAGTCGAGGAGGAGGTATTGTTTATTTAAAAGCAAATGCCCTGAATGGTGCATGGAATCTTATTCGTGCCAACGGCCAAGTTGCCCAAACCACTTTTGGTTTTGATGGTGCTGGAGGAGGGGGTGCCGGAGGCTCTATCTTTTTGGATGTTCCTGTTTTGAGCGGTGGTCTTTTCCTTGAAGCCAGAGGAGGAAAAGGAGGTGATTTCGAAGCACTCAACAGTAATGGCTGTATGGGTCCCGGTGGCGGTGGCGGTGGCGGTCTCATTTTTACAGACATAGCTGCTTTTTCTTCGATTGATATCAGCGGTGGTCCAACTGGAGTTATTGTAAATTCTACTTCTACTTGCAATGGAACTTCAGCGACGGCAGATCCCGGCCAACCCGGCGCTTCTCTTACCGTTCCCCAATTGGTTGCCGCAGCCCCTGTTATCCACATCAACATCGCCAACGAACCGACAGATGTTCTAATTTGTGATAACGAAGTCGCCAATTTCAACGTACAAACAGATATTCCCGGTGATCAATACCAATGGAATTTGAATGATGGAAATGGATATGTTCCGCTTATTGATGGCATTACAACTGCGGGAGCGACTAGCCCGAATCTAGTCATGAGTGATATTTCTGAAGGGTCTTACTTGGTACAATGTATTATCTACGGAGGATGTGGTGATACCTTAATGACTTACGAAGCCATTCTGGATGTAGAAACATCGGCCATGTTCATCGTCCAACCGACAAGTCAGTCCATTTGCGAAGGCGAAGAATTTGTCTTGACGACGGAAGTAAATGGCAGCAATACCAGCTACCAATGGCAGTTGGATAATGGGAACGGGTTTATGGATATTTTTGATGGCAATACGTATTCTGGCACAAATACCAACACGCTTGCTGTAGAAGCAGATCCAAGCATGAATGGGTATCAATTCCAATGTATCGCCAATAATGATTGCCCCGGAATGGCTACTTCTAGTATAGCTACTTTGACCATTGCTCCATTGGCCGTTCCTGATTTCTCTTATACCATTAGTAATGATACGGTTTTTGTAATGAGTAATTCTAGTGGAGAAACCGACATTTACTGGGATTTCGGTGACGGTTCTCCGCTTCATCCCGCAGGAACCCCCTATTATATCTACGAAGAAAGTGGAACTTATACTGTTACCATTTATGCTGTCAATGATTGTGGAACCACCTCTTATTCTGAAACAATCGACATCAATATTGAAGTCGTTTCGAGTATAGGACAAATCGATGAAGGGGTATATTTCATTTTAGGACCTAACCCAACAAAAGATTTCATTTATATTGATTTAAGTGGAGAGTCCTTTCATCAAGCTGAAATGATTCTTTTTGATATGTCTGGAAAGGAATGGATGGCTAAAAACATATCCGATCCTATATCTTCTATAGATTTGGGCCGCTTACCCATGGGCGTATATCTACTTCAAGTAAAAATCGGTGAACGATCATCTATTCATAAAGTAATCAAACAATAATAATTTCATGAATAAGTGCGAAGGGGATGGAACGATTGTGCCATCCCCTTCGTTTTTTTATTGCATCAATTTGGGTCAAGGATTGTCCTTGAATTAGAATTTACATATACTTGCAGTTCATGAAAACAATACTCCTTGTCGGATAGCTTAGTCATCATACCAACCTATAACGAAAAAGAAAACATCTCTGATATCATTGATGCCGTTCTGGCATTGGAAAAAGATTTCCATGTTCTTATTGTTGATGATGGCTCTCCCGATGGTACGGGCCAAATTGTAAAAGACAAACAAAAACACCTACCCAAACAATTACACCTTTTGGAAAGAAAAGGAAAATTAGGATTGGGAACAGCCTATATTGCTGGGTTCAAATGGGGTTTGGAAAATGGGTATGATTATATTTTTGAAATGGATGCTGATTTTTCCCACCCTCCTCAAAAATTATTAGAACTATATTCTGCTTGCCATAACCAAGGAGCAGACATGGCTGTCGGTTCTCGATGGATTAAAGACGGGGATGTTAAAAATTGGACTACCGACAGAATTATCCTTTCTAGAGGAGCTTCAATTTATGTCCAGCTCATGACATTCATGCCCGTAAAAGACCCAACTGCCGGTTTTGTATGCTATACCCGAAAAGTTCTTGAAACCATGGATTTGGATAAAATCAAATTTATTGGTTATGCTTTCCAAATCGAAATGAAATATGCCATCCATTCCTTAGGCTTCAAAATTCAAGAAATTCCCATCACATTTATTGATCGGGAAAAAGGCGTTTCTAAAATGAGTATGAAAATTTTCAAGGAAGCGATTGTTGGTGTATTGCAAATGAGGTGGTGGTCATTCTTTCATACCTACCAAAAAAAAACTATTCCTTCATAAAAATCGATTGTCATGATTAAACCTAAAAAACTGAAGAGAGGCGACAAAGTCGCTACCATTTCTCTTTCTTGGGGTGGAGCTGGAGACATTCCACACCGATACCAAGCTGGGAAGAAACAAATGCAAGAAGAATTTGGCATTGAAGTGGTTGAAACCCAACATGCCCTAAAGCCGGATGCTTGGATTTATAAAAACCCAAAAGCCCGAGCAGAAGATCTGATGGAGGCGCTAACAGATCCTTCCATAAAAGCTATCATTTCCAATATTGGAGGAGAAGAAAGTATCCGTACCCTACCCTTTGTCGATTTGGATATCATTAAAAATAATCCTAAAATTTTTATCGGTTTTTCTGATACTACGGTTACCCATTTTTGTTTTTACAAAGCTGGTGTCACCTCTTTTTATGGAACATCAACACTTGTTGGATTTGCCGAAAACAATGGAATGCATTCCTATCAAGTGGATGATATAAACCGTTCTTTGTTTTCTAGTGGAATCATTGGAAAAATAAATCCCAATACTGACGGTTGGACTTCAGAGCGACTAGAGTGGACAGAAGAAAAAAACCAAACTATTTCTAGGAAATTAAAGCCATCTTCTGGTTGGCGATTCTTGCAAGGAACAGGTATTCACCAAGGAGCATTATTAGGCGGATGCGTTGAGGTATTAGAGTTTTTAAAAGATACTTCGATGTGGGTTAGCCCCGAAGAATGGAAAGGGAAAATCATGTTCATCGAAACCTCCGAATGCAAAATGCTCCCGGAGAATTTCAGGTGGATACTTAGAAATTATGCAGCTTCCGGAATATTAAAGAACATCAATGGCTTAATGGTAGGAAGACCTTATGATGACCTTTATTGGAAAGAATATGACCAGATTTTATTGAAAGTCATCACTGAAGAAGAAGGGCTTTCCAGCCTACCCATAGTTACCGGAATGGATTTCGGGCACACTTGTCCGGTCTTTACGCTGCCTTATGGCATACAAGCAGAAATCGATTGCGAACAACAACATTTTTCCATCATTGAAAGTGCACTAGTGGATTAAATCACATACACTTTAGAAGGAAGTGAAGTACAAAATAATTCGCTTCCTTCTAATTCCTTACCTTTGCTGACCATAGAAATTGGGCATGCTAAGAAATATCTATTATACACTTCCTCCTAGCCTAAGGTATTGGGCAAGGCGTTTATATTACCTCCCTCTGGATAGTTATCAAGGGTGGACGGGACAAAGACATCCTTTACAACCGCCAAAGGGTTTGATTTATACCGGAGACGGTGATTATCTGAAGGAATCCAACAAGCGTTTGAAGCAACTCCAAGTACATTGCCAATTACAACCCGATTCTTCTATTCTTGATGTCGGGAGCGGCATTGGTCGGATGGCGGTCCCTTTGACGGAGTATTTGAACCGAGAGGGATCTTACGAAGGGTTCGATGTGGTAAAGATGGGTGTGGATTGGTGCCAGAAAAATATCACCATATTATATCCCAATTTCCGATTCCAATATATTCCTTTAATGAATGATTTGTATCGTTCGAAGGGAGAAGATCCAACTACATTTCAGTTTCCCTATCCGGATAATACTTTCGATTCCTGCATCATCAATTCCGTTTTCACCCATATGGTGGCCGAAGAAGTGGAGCATTATATGAACGAATTGGGACGGGTCTTAAAAAAGGGAGCCAAAGGAATCATCACTTTTTTTATCCTTCATGAAGAAAGTAAATCTAATATGGAAAAACATGACGGATTCAAATTCGATTATGATTTTGGGCATTATCGTTTAATGGATGAAAAAGTACAATCGGCCAATGTCGCCTTCGAGGAATCGTATTTGTTGAAGAACCTGCTTGCTCAACACGAATTAAAGGAAATACATCGCATTGATGGCTATTGGAGCATCGGCAAAAAAAGACATGAGAATGATGATTTCCAAGATGTGGTTTTTATAGAAAAGATCTAACCTCCTGATGGAACAGGAGCAGGAGTTAGAGCAATAAAATGGATTGAACCAAAAAGAAAATATAGAAGATGAGCAATAAGGCTCCTTCCCATCGGGAAATTTTAGCTGTCAGTACCATAAATGCCAAGAGAACCGTCAGCATCACCATTAGAGGTAAAGAGAAGGTGAGGATACTTTCTTCAATGTATAAGTCTCCAAACAATCTGGCTACACCCATTACCGCATAGGTATTGAAAATATTAGAACCTATCACATTACCGACAGCCATACCCGACTGCCCTTTCCTTGCCGCACTGATGCTCACCACTACTTCTGGTAATGAAGTTCCTAAAGCCACTACAGTTTGAGCGATAAAGCCCGAACTTATTTGTGTAATTTCACATACTTCCTGGATGGCATCTATGGTAAATTTTGCTCCCAACCAGACCAAGGCTCCTCCTAAAACTAAAAAGGCATAATCTTTCCAACCCGATTCTGGTCGTTCTTCTTTATCATCATCCTCATCACTTGAAAAAGAACTGACCAAGAACATGACCAAGCAAACCAAACAAATGACAGCTTCCCAAAGATCGAATTTGCCATCATAAATCAGAAACCAAAACATGAATGCGGAACCTAAAAGGAGGGGCAAATCCATGTTTTTGAAATCGACGGGTACCCGTTTGGCAACAATAGCCACCAAACCCAACACCAAAACAATATTGGTGATATTGGAACCTACTACATTTCCGGTTACGATTTTGGAATCGTCTTGCATTACCGCCGCAATGGAAGATGCCAACTCAGGGAGAGAAGTACCAAAAGCCACAATGGTTACGCCAATAACAAAAGGAGATACTCCCCAAGACAAGCCAATTTTTTCTGCCGAGTCTACAAACCAATCTGATGCCTTGAGCAAAGCGCCCAAAGCAACCACAAAAATTGCAACTTGTATTAAAATAGCAGTAGCCATGTGTTATTCGTATTCTTTTTCAAAAAATGCCCTTTCATCTTTTGCCGTGCAAAAGTATTCTTTTTTGAGCATTCCGCATGATTCTATTAGATATTTGCCACTAGTATTTAGATAAAAGAGAGCAAAATTTTATTTAGGAAAAGCTTGGAAGCCAAAATTAAGTACAGTTCTAAAGGTTTGTGGTGGGAAGTTCTGGTATACTAACCCGATTCTGAAAATATATTCTCCGTCAGAAAGTTCTTCTTTGAAGTCTGCAATGCCCGGAATGATATTCAAGGTATTGCCTGTATTATTCGGAACCGATTCTATGAATGCCATTTCTATGGGGGTTAGGGATGTATCTTCATCCGGATAAATCTGAATGACAACCCGGCGTATAAAATTAAGATTGAAGCCTTCATCATTGGTGAGTTGGGCAAAAGAAGGGTTGATTTTGTCTATTTCTTCCGGGGAATAATCAGGAAGGAATTCGTCCCAATTCACATCTACATGAAAATCATAATAATGGGTATCCCAAGTATTGGAACCGGCAATGATGTTGAAATCTCTGGTGTATATCATATCAATACCGTTGTTGTCTCTACAGGAATATTGGCTAAGGAGTAAAAACAACGAAAAAGCAAATACTAATTTTTTCATTTATGATTCTTTTACACCTTCAACGATAACGGATAAGCCGATGTTGTTTCCTAACACCTTATCTACAATCCTGAAAATGGGAACTAAAGCATTGTATAATTTCATTTGTCCGGTTGGTATGACTTCTTTCTTTAAGATGCTACCCGAAACGACCCAACCGAGGATGCCCGCAAAATTGAAATACTGGGAACGGGTAATCTTCATATCCGCACCATCGAAGAGTGCTTTGAGTTCTTTTCTGTTATACCTTTTATAATGTTCCAATGCTACATCGAATTGGTTGTATAGCATTTGATATGCCGGTACAAGGATGACCATCCTTCCGCCGGGTTTCAAGAGTTTTTTGCAATTGATGATGGCTAGTTGATCTTCCTTGATATGCTCCACGACATTGAGGGCGAAGA
Organism: Saprospiraceae bacterium; assembly: GCA_020629255.1. Taxonomy (GTDB): domain Bacteria; phylum Bacteroidota; class Bacteroidia; order Chitinophagales; family Saprospiraceae; genus JAHDCE01. The sequence continues at coordinate 13,655 of JAHDDR010000016.1, forward strand.
TCCCATCGAAGGTTCCTAACTTATCTGCAAAAATGGTATCGAATTCCGGATGGACGATGTCCATTTCTCCTATTCCCAAAACATGTTCATTCTTTCCGAATTCCCGTCGCAGATAATTACAGTAATTCTGCCTGATATCCGTTAAGAAAATATTCCTTCCATCTTTGATGAACTCGGAAGAAATATTTCCTATACCACTTCCAATTTCCAATACATTTCCTTCGAAATTTTTAGAAATGGTTTCATACATCCAGCGATTAAAATTAGGAGCGGCAGAAATTGCCTCCAAAGTGCCCATCCCTTCTTCGTCCAATTCCTTGAATTTGAAGGATTTTGTAGAATCGGTTGCCATTACTTACTGAATAAATTATATTTCAAAATACAATAGATGGCTCTAAAACCATCCTTCCATCCTATTTTTTTCCCTTCCTCGTAGGAGCGGCCATAATAGGAAATACCCACTTCATAAATACGGATATCTTCGATGCGGCTCATTTTAGCGGTCACCTCTGGTTCGAATCCGAAACGCTTCTCCTTCAAACTCAAGGATTTTATGGTTTCTGTCTTGAACAATTTGTAGCAGGTTTCCATATCCGTGAGGTTCAAATTCGTGAATACATTGGACAACGATGTAAGCCAACGGTTTCCTATAGAATGCCAAAAGAATAGAATCCGATGAGGCTTGCCTCCCATAAAACGAGAACCATAGACCACATCTGCAAAACCGTCCAGAATGGGTTTGAGTAGGATGTTGTATTCCTGTGGATCATACTCCAAATCTGCATCTTGTATGATGAGGTAATCGCCTGTGGCATGTTCGATACCTGTGTGGAGAGCGGCTCCTTTGCCTTGATTCACTTCATGTTCGAAATATCTGATATCCAAGTCGGGATTCGCTTCCATGTATCGTTGTATCGCTCCTTTGGTATCGTCTTTGGAACAATCATTAGTGATAATGATTTCGTGGGTCATCCCTTGAATCAAATTGACTGCCTTTATCCTATCGAGGATTAGATGAATGGTTCTTTCCTCGTTGTAAGCCGGCATTATAATGGATAGCTTCTGGGCCATTTTTACTATACTTGATTTATTTGTGCAGCAAAGTTAACATAAAAAAAGAGCATTGGCATAACCGCCAATGCTCCGAATCAAATTAGTTTGGTTTCAGTTACGGATTTATTACATCCCCAACTTAGTTTTCACTGCGGGAGTGATATCGTCTTCGGGTTTTGCATACAACAAAACACCTGTGCTTGTATCAAATATATATTGGAAGCCTTGTTCGGCAGCCACATCGTCTATGGCTTTTTGTACATTTTCAAGGATAGGCTTTATCAATTCTTCTCTTTTGGATGCCAATTGAGCCATCATATCTTGCTCATATTTCATGATTTTCTGTTCTTCAGCCATCATGGTTTTCATTTCTGCATCTGCTTGTACCTGAGACAATGTTCCTTCTTGGTAACGACGTTCCAAATCTGCACGTTTGGTTTGGTAGTCTTCCAACATTTGCTGTCCTTTCTTTTGCAATTGTTTCTGTAGTGCTTCCAATTTTGCATCGGCTCTTTGTACATCAGGCATTTCCATTAGGATAGCTTGTGAATTAGTATAACCAAATTTTTGTGCTTGTGCTGTGAATGCGAAAGTTGCCACAAGTAACCACATGATGCTATAACGGATTATCTTAGTCATGTTCTTTCAATTTAAAATGTGAAATTGTTCTCTCTATTTAGATTTAAAAAGATATTATTTAAGTGTAGACTTCACTTCTGAGGTCTTGTCGTATCTGGGGTTGGTGAATAAAAGCCCTGCACTTCCACCTTTATCGAAGATAAAATCATATCCTTTTTTCTCGGCATATGCTTCGATGGCATTGTACACTTTATCTTGTATGGGTCTTACCAATTCTTGACGTTTCTTAAACAGAGCGCCTTCCGGTCCGAATTTCTTTTTCTGGAAATCCCTCATTTCTTTTTCCTTCCTCATGATTTCATCTTCACGAGCCAGTTTTGCATCATCACTCAATAGTACCAATTCAGACTGGTATTTGTTGTATAGACCACGGATTTCATCTCTCATCTGGTCGACCTGTTGTTTCCATTGGGTAGCTATCTGATCCAATTCTTTTTGGGCGGCTTGATAGTCTTCCATACTTTCAAGGATTTGTACTACATCTACACAAGCGATACGTTGTGCTTGGACACTTCCTAAAAAAGTCATACTCATTAAAGCAAATACGAGTGCTAATTTTTTCATCCTTATACTTATGTTTTGCAAATGTTATTGGTGGAATATATCCTCTTTATGATATCAAAATTACAGCTTTCTTAGTTCCTTTTCTAGTTGCTACCTTTCTATGAAAGTGCAAAGGAAAGGCTTTTTATTAAAAACTTTAAGAATTAGTACAGTATTATATTGATATTCAATATTAATTAGGAAATCTCGTCTTGAAATGACCCTAATTTTTAACCTTCATTTAACGTCACTTGTATTTTTGAAAGAGTCATTATTCCGGTTCGAATCCTAAAATGATATTGAATCTTCCGTATTCTGTCCATTTGGCTCCGGGGGCCAATGTTTCGCCTTTATCAAATCCGAATCCGTAATCAAATCCTAACATACCAAACATCGGCAGGAATACACGTACACCCAACCCTGCGGATCGTTTCATGTTTAATGGATTGTAATCCTTCAGGCTATCCCAAACATTTCCTCCATCGAAAAACCCTAATACATAAATGGTTGAACTTGGGTTCAAGGATAAAGGATAACGCAATTCTACAGATAGTTTATTAAACACGGAGGCTCCTTGATCATTGGCTGCCAAGTCTGTTGTATCATATCCTCTTAATGACAAGATATCACGACCTGCAATACCTGTAAATTGATTGGAAAGACCATCTCCTCCTAATTCGTAACGCTCGAAAGGAGTTATACCCAACTCTTTGTTATAATATCCGAGTACTCCAAATTTACCGCCTAATTTCAAGGTTAGTTTTCCTACAATTTTAGAATACCATTCTACATCGAACCGCCATTTATGGTATTCCGACCATCTGAGGTTCCTTGTTGCCCAATCCCTTTTTTCATCATCTGTGGTGAGTGCATCATAATCATCTACATCTCTAAATAAAGAATAAGGTAAGGTAAATGAACCAGACAAAGAAACCCTTGCTCCGTGTGTCGGGAAAATCGGATTATTGATTGAGTTACGAGCTATCGTTTGCTTAAAGACCAAATTGTTATATCTACCGCTTAAAACAAAAGTACCATCCTTCAATGCAAAGGCTCCTCTTGTCCAATTATTCAATTTGTAGCTTTGGAGACTCATGGTAGTTTGTGAAATGAAGTAATCATCCGGGATTTGTAGACGGGTGCCCAATCCGACGGATGCCCCAATGATAGCTAAACTTTGGAATGTGGAAGTACCCCGATCTCCCCCAGAAGTCAGCAAGGAGTAGAAAACAGACGTGGTAAATGAATTGGGTTTCTTACCACCCAACCATGGCTCGGTGAATGAAAAATTATAGGACTGATAAAATCGTCCGTTGGTTTGTGCCCGAAGAGACAATTTTTGTCCGTCTCCTTGGGGCAAGGGCGTCCATGCTCCTTTCTTGAACATATTCCTCAATGAAAAATTATTGAATGTTACACCTAGCGTTCCGATTACTCCTCGACCAGCTCCCCCCCATCCGGCAGAGAGTTCCAATTGATCCGATGACTTTTCTTCTACGGTATATTCTATATCCACTGTCCCTCTTTCCAAATTGGGCACTGGGTTCACTCCCAGAGTTTCGGGGTTGAAAAACCCTAAATTGACAATTTCCCTTTGGGAACGAATAATATCCGAACGACTGAATTTTTGTCCGGGACGAGTTCTTAGCTCTCTTCGGATTACATGCTCGTGCGTTCTGTCATTTCCTACAATAATAATCTTATCTATGGTTGCTTGTGGTCCTTCAAAAATTCGGATTTCCAAATCGATCGAATCTCCATCAACAGATTTTTCTATGGGGTCTACTCGGAAAAACAAATATCCATTATCCATATACAGGGAACTGATATCCCTTCCATCTTGTGCGAAATTAAGACGGGTATCCAAAAGTTCTTGGTTATATACGTCTCCTGGTTTGATGTCCATCACTTCCGACAAGGTTTCGCTGGAATAAATGGAATTTCCTTTGAATACTATATCTCTAAAGAAATATTGCTGCCCTTCGGAAATATTGAGTTGCATCATCAGATTTCCTGAATCGGCATCTCTCCAAATGCTATCTTTTTTGATAATGGCATCCCGATAGCCGATCGTATTGTAGTAATTGATGATATTCCTTTTGTCGGTTTCGTATTCTGGCTTGATTAATTTGGATGGAGTGAAAAGTTTTCTTTTCCGTTTGGTCTCCTTCATCACCTTCCTCAACTTCTTGGATTTGGTATTTTCATTGCCGACAAAAACGATATCCTGTATTTTAATCTTTTTGCCTTTGTCTACTCTTAGTTCGAGCTTTATGCCATTTTCAAGGTTTTCATCTTTCAATTCTTTGACTTCTGCCTCTGCATCTAAGAACCCTTTTTCTACATAATATTGTTCTATTGTGTTTTTCACATTCTGCTTGGCAGCATCGGTAACAATACCTCCCTTCAACAAAAATGGTCGAACTCTTCCCTTGAGATCATCTACTTGCCCTTTTTTGATATCGAAAAAATCGTAACGAGTAAGCCTGGCCTTTTCAACGACTTTAATTAATAAGATAACCACATCTCCTACATTTTGCTCCATTAGAATTTGGACATCCTCATAGAGTTGTAAATCCCAAAGAGATTTTATGGCTCGTTGGATCTCTCCTCCTGGCACGCGGATTTTATCTCCTACCCGAAATCCAGAAACAGCAATAACAGAGTTTTCATCTGTAAATTCTGTTCCTTCTACTTTGATATTCCCTATTTCATATTGCTTGAAGTTTCCCATTCCCGGTTGTGCATATTGCAATGTTGGCAATAAGAACATGACACTTAAAAGTAGCAATTGAATAATTCTCATTCTAATCCTGATTTTCCTCCTAAGAGCTTTTGGCTCTTCCTCCTATTTCCCTTGTAGGCAGATAGGTTGGCAGTTCTTTAATGATGTTGTTAATCTGTGTTCATTATCTGATCACTGGTTTTGCCAAAACGTCTTTCCCTATTTTGGTAATCAATGATAGCTTGATATAAATGTTGTCTTCTGAATTCTGGCCAAAAAATGGGCAAAAATGCCAATTCTGCATAAGCAATCTGCCATAATAGAAAATTACTGATGCGTTGTTCCCCACTTGTCCGAATCAATAATTCGGGATGGGGTATACCTTTAGTACTTAATGCAGCATCAAAGGTTGCTTCCGAAATGTCTTCTGGTTTTATTTTGCCCTCGACAGCATCTTGAGCCAAATTTCGGACAGCCTTCATAATTTCCCATTTGGCACTGTAATTCAATGCCAAGACCAAGGTCATTCTTGTGTTATTTTTTGTGCTTTCTATTCCTTCTAATAATGCTTTATGGCTTTTGGCCGGTAATTTTTCCAAATCACCAATCGCCATCAATCGAATATTGTTTTTATTCATAGTGGCGATTTCCTTTCTAATGGTTTGTACCAAAAGGGTCATCAAAGCATTGACTTCGGCCGCAGGTCTTCCCCAGTTTTCTGTAGAGAAAGCGTAAAGAGTCATATATTCTACACCTAATTCGGCTGCTGCCTCGGTAGCTTCCCTTACCGATTGTACCCCATTCCGATGACCGAAGACACGAGGTTGCCCATGTTTTTTTGCCCAACGACCATTGCCATCCATGATAACAGCAATGTGTTTTGGTAACTTCTGTAAGTCAATTTGAGCCTTCAAATCCTCCATTTAGCAACAAAAATTCATTAGGTTTAGCCAAAGTGGTGCAAAAATACTAAAAAGGTATGAGTAAACGGCAGGTAATTTCAGCAATAACAAAGGTTTAAAGGTTTGAGGTAAGGAGTAAATCCAAACTGGTGACTTTTATTTGGAATTTTTCACCCAAATAATCATTGGTTAGGCATCCTTTATAGGCGTAAACTCCATGCCGGAGCCCCGTGTGTTCGTAGATGAGACTTTCGATGCTTCCGGTTCCTTCTGCTTCTAACAAAATGGGGGTAAGAATATTGCTTACTGCCATTGAAGCGGTTTGTGATATTCGGGAGGCAATATTGGGAACACAATAGTGGATGACTCCATACTCTCTAAAAGTAGGTTTTTCATGACTGGTTACTCTAGAAGTTGCAAAACATCCTCCTTGATCTATACTTACATCCATGATTACCGAGCCTGCTTTCATTTTAGAGACCATGTCTTCGCTGACTACCACCGGTGCCCGACCAGTAGACGAGTGGATGGCTCCTATCGCCACATCTGCATCGCTTAATTCTTTTTCTAAGGCGTATGAATTGATCGATGATGTATAAAGCCTCCGCCCCAACAGGTGTTGGAGTCTCATCATTTTATGGATATTGTTATCAAAAATCCGAACATCGGCACCTAAACCCAAAGCAGTGCGGGTAGCGTATTCCGCCACTACACCTGCGCCTAAAATTACAACTTTACAAGGAGGCACGCCAGTAATCCCCCCTAGCAAAATTCCTTGTCCTCCACTGGTATTGCTTAATAACTCTGCCGCAGTAAGCATGGCAGAAATACCTGCCATTTCGCTGATAATCCTTACAAAGGGAAAGGAGCCTACTTGATCTTTGATGTATTCCCAGGCTAGGGCAATGACCCTCTTTTGTTTGAGTTTCATCAAGTATTCGGGCGTAATGGTAGGTAGATGTATCGGGCTAATAATAATTTGATTGGGCTTGAAATATTCCAATTCTTCAAGCGAAGGGGGTGCTACTTTTATAATGACATCTGCTTCGAATACTTTTTCCGGGTCGTAAGCAATGTCTGCACCCGCTTCGGAATATTCTTGATCGGCATAGTTGGATTTTTCGCCCGCTCCTTTTTCTATGACCACCCGATGTCCATGACCTACCAATGTAGCTACCGACGCAGGTACTAATGCAATTCTATTTTCTTGGAAGAATGTCTCTTTTGGTATTCCAATATAAAGTTGCTTTTTCTTCCTAGACACCGCCAATACTTCTTCTTGTGGCTGTAATTGGCTTTCTGTGAATATATTTGAATAGCTATATCGTTTATGTCCCATTACAATGGATTACTTAACAGAAAAGAATTGGATATTTTTCCTAATTCATAGATTTAAAGCCAATTGGATGGCTCCATCCTCTTTTATTTTTTTATTAGCAGAGGTATCAAGTCATTACAAAAATAACATTTTCCTTGTCGATTCGTCTATATTTTCGATATGAATCCTGATTGTGTTTTCGGGAAGGAGATAGTCTACGACTTGGGGCCACTCTACAAATGCAAGGTGGTTACTATATAAATAGTCCTCTATGCCAATATTCTCTGCTTCGTTACCGTCTTCTAAACGGTATAAATCGAGGTGGTAAATTGTGCTATTATTTTTTGTTCTATACTCATTGATAATGGAAAAAGTTGGGCTGCTTACCACATCTTCTACCTCTAATATTTCGCAAATCGCTTTTATTAAGGTGGTTTTGCCGGCTCCCAAATCACCCGTAAGGGCATATAATTTATCATCTCCGAAAGAGGTTATTATTTTTTTTGCCACTTCCCCTACTTGTTCCAACGTATATATTATTGGTTCTTTTGGTTTCATCCGTCATTTTTTATTAATGAACAGTTTTGAATTCTTAACGTATTTCTTGCTTTGTTTCTGCTAAAAGTCCCAAGGCCGAAAGCAGTTAGTACATCTTTTTCTAATCCTTAGCTTACTTATTGTTTAATGGGATAAAAATATTCATTATTTAAGAGTATGGACATCAAAATCAAAAAATAGTTTTCATTTTTGCATACGATTTATTAAAATGGAATCGTTTGTTGTTCATCCCAAAACCATTTTATTAATCCACTATAAAATTAATACAAATGACAAAGTATCTTTTGTTCCCTCTCCTTTGCCTCGTACTCAGTTTTCTTTCTTGTGCTGATGATGAAGATTCAAATGACAATGATAATAACAATCAAAATAATTCGGCACAGCTTAAATTCAAATTTGTGTTTGATGAGGAGCAAGAAAGACTTAATAACATTGGGCAGCCAGCTCCTATTCCCCAAGGGAATGCAGCACAAACACCTAATTTTAATAGTATGTCTGTTCATTATATTGAATTAGCACCCACTGCTTTCACTTTATTGGGAGAAGGAGAAATCGTATACTCTGGAGCGGAAACTACTCAGGGGGGCGACAAAGCAGTCGATTTCAGACAAGCGAATATCGGAGCGGAAAACGAGGTGTTCCTTTCTATTCCTCTTAGTGATATTGCTGCTGGAAGTTATGAATGGATTCGGACTTCGGTAACGTATCAGAATTATGATATTACGTTTAATTTGGTGGGTCCGACTGCTAGTCAATTGGAATTGTGCGACGGTGGATCAACGGGTAGGACCGGCACTGTTGCTTCTATACTGGGTTATAACGTGTATGTATCGGATATCACTCCTAGAGAAGAAACGATGACGGTTAATGCGAATAGAAGGCAAGGCTCTTGGATTTTTGAACGGGATGATTTGGGTGATTTATGCGAAGGAGTTTTGCAACAAATGGGACAAGGCAGCAAATTGGTTGATGGTGTAGCCCCGGAAGGTAGCACTACGGTTGTTAATCCTTTGTTTAATTCGTCTCCTATTCCTGCCGGTTCTTGTGTGGTCACCGGACCTTTTGGCAATAAATTAAATATTATGGGTGATGAGACGGAAGACATTGTCATTACTTTATCTTATTCTGTGAATAATAGTTTTGAATGGGTAGATAATATCCCAAATGGTGAATTGGATTTCCATATTGATGATCCTGCTAGTTCGGATCAAATTGTTGACATGGGTATTCGTGGATTAATTCCTACTTGGGAATAATTTCCATTAGAAAATGTAGAATAAATAAAAAAGGTTCTCCCTAATTTGGAGAACCTTTTTTATTTTTAATCACCATCAAAACCTACATACCATGACTACTCGTTTCGCTTCTTCGGATGACATTGAATTTCTTTTGGATTTATTTTGTGAATTGGATGTAAAACATTTAAAACACCTTCCGGAAATCAAAGCTATAACTGCGGATAAAAATTATCGCCGAAATTATTTATTGGAAAACGTAATTCCAGATGAAAACAAATTACTCGCCATTGTCGAAGACCAAGGTAAAATTATTGGGACAGGAATGGGGATTATCCAAGAAAGAAAAGATCATATTGTTTTTAAAGATTTAAAATATGGTTTAATTGCCGACTTGGTGGTTTCGAATAAACACAAAAGAAAAGGAGCTGGAAAAATCTTGATGGAATTCTTAGAAAAAGAATTAAAAGAAAGAGGTTGTTCGCAAATTGAATTAACGGTATATCAATTTAATGAAGAAGCTATGTCTTTTTATGAAAAATTAGGGTACTCTAAAAAGATGGTGAAGTATGTGAAATAAAAACAGATTGGCATTGGATGTTATTGCGAAAAATTGATTACATTTATTCTGCCCATCAGAACCCTCCCTTTTCCAAAAGGTACAAACACAAGGATTTATCTTTTATCCATGCCATAAAAAATTTATTATGAAAATAAGAAATATTATTTTGTCGTTTATAATTTTCGTTTTTGCTATTGGGAACTTCAGATGTTGCGAAGAAATTTCTGTGTTATGTGATTTAGTCGTGGATTTATTCCAAACACCGGAACAAATTACCATTGGTCAATCTTTCAATATATTAGCAGATGTTTTGAATCAAGATTCGGGCGAAAAATGCGATGTAGTGGAACTGGCAAATTCTACTTATAGCCTTGTAGAAGTTTTTTTAGAAAATTCTAATGGCGGCTGGGATCTCGCAGGAGCACAAGATTACTTACAAGATGCCCTGGAAGTTTCCGAGCATTTTAATTTAGAAGATTTAATAACAATTAACCAATCCGGCAATTATCGCTTTGATTTTTACACCGACTCTCCCCAAACCGTTGACGAACGGGATGAAAACAATAATAATGCTTCTGATAATTCGGATGGAAAAACACCCGATATAAAAGCGGCCATGAGGAAGACCAATAATTATGCTTTCTATTACACCTATGCTGCTCCAACGCCTGACGGAAGGGCGACGATCCAAGACAAACCTATTGTAGAATTCAAATAAAAAAAACATGCATATTTCGTTACGTTTTTTTTTATTTATTCTAATCGTTTCTTCTTTATACAATTGCGATTTATTTAACCGGGAAGATGTGGAACCGGATTTGCGGTTTAAAGAATGGGAAAACATCATTAATCCTTGCTCGGGATATTCAGAGTTTCTCGACACTAGAAATTTGTATTGGGTACCTGTTGCGGGAACCATCAACAATTGGGTTTTGCTTTATTGGAGAACAGGTCTGAATGGTTATGGTTTTTTTGATTGCTTTGGACAACCTTGGTACATTATTCCGGGCAGCAATACTACAATAATCAGTTATCGGTATTTTGAAAATTATCAAGAAAATGGAACTTCTGCCGAAACGGCGAATGAACCGGCGGCACAATCATACACTACCGTTATTGCCCCCGACGGCACTTCCGAAACTACAGATGGTCCTATCATTACTTTTGGTTCTATGAGTGGCGGGGACGTAGAAGAATTACCTACTACCATTCATATTTCTCAATATGGAACGTATGTCAATGAATATGTTGCGGATCCTCTACAAGAAATTAAAGAAAGGAACGAATCGAACAATTCATTATTAGATGTCAATGTTAATTTCGAAGGGAAAGCCGCAGAAGGTTTTTCTTTTGAAATCATTCCTTTAGCAGGAATAAAAAATATAAAAAAACCTTATGCCATTTATAACAATGGTCAAATAGAATGGGTGGATGATTAAAACGAAAAATATTTTTTTAATTTTTCAGCTTGACGACGGGACACTTCAATTTCTTCTCCCAATTTTAATTTTAATTTCAAGCGACCACTGAACCAAGCTCCGCCGCCATCTACATATTTTAAATTGATTATTTGTTTTCGATTGGCTCTAAAAAAAACAGCATCATCTAAAATGTTTTCAAAATGATGGAGCGGTTTTAATACCAAAGGTTTGTTTTTTTGAAAATACACTTGTGTATAATTTCCTTGCGCCTCTAGCAAACGAATATCTTTTACGGTAACAAACCAACATTGCTCCCCATCTTTTACAAAGACTCGACTTTCTTCATTTAATTTTTCTGTTTTCTCAGAAGAAGATGACGTTTCAATTCGCGCTTCCGTTTTTTGCAATGCCTTAGCTAATCTTTCTGAAGAAATGGGTTTCAACAAGTAGTCGATAGTATTAAATTCGAAAGATTTAATGGCATATTCATCGAAAGCCGTCGTAAATATAACGAAGGGTACATGATTTAACTCTTGCAACAAATCAAAACCACTTTTCCCGGGCATGTGTATGTCTAAAAAAATTAAATCCGGATGTTCTTTTTCGATAAGAAGCAGGGCATCATCTGCATTATCCGATTCGCCGATAATTTCTACCGTAGGAAATCCTTTCAACAATTCCTTTAATTCCAACCTTGCCAATCTTGAGTCTTCAACAATTATCGCCCTCATTCTTTATTTTTTGATTTGTACCGCTGCCACGACATAAGGTGGTTCTTCCTCAAAAACAAAATGAGCATCATGACCATAAATGAGAGACAATCGTTCTTTTATATTTTTATGTCCAATACCCAATGTTTTTTCTAAATTATTTTTTTGTTGTAGAGAACCCGTATTTTTCACTTGAATTTCTAATGTATTTTTTTCTTTCGAAATAAATACACCAATTATTCCTCCATCTTTTTGTAATGCGACGCCATGTTTCATTGCATTCTCTACCAATAATTGTAAAATCATTGGTGGTACTAATTCTTCGTTTAAATTTTCATCTACTTGGATTTTATATTGCAATTTATCTTCGTATTGAACTTTAATGAGTTGAAAATATTTTTCTAAAATTTCCAATTCCTGTTCTAACAACACTTCACTTTTTTCTACATGTCGTAAAGAATATCCTAATAATTCAGAGAAATTCGTTAGCATTTTTCTGGCTTGCCCCACATCCTCTAACATTAATGCTTTAATATTATTCAATGTATTGAACATAAAATGAGGATTGATTTGGGATTTCAGCGTACCGAGCTGTGCTTTTTGTACTTCTGCTTCTAGTTGCAATCTTTTTATCCGATTAAAATGAAAACGATGCAACAATTGATATGAAAAATAAATTAACGTCCATATTAGAACAATCATAACTAAAGGAATAACACCAGCTACAAAAGCAATAACACTGGTTTCAAATTCATCTATCGTAAAATATGCGAACAATAAAATGAGTAAAGACCAAATAGACGTAAATAATAAAATCACCCCCAAAGAAATAAAAACTAATTTACCATAATCCCAATTTTGCCAATTCCATTTTTTAAATAAAAAACGCATAAGCGAGGTAAAAAAAACACCTCCAATAAAAAGTCCAAAAGCATTAATTAAAGCCACTCTAAAATTCACACCCGCCACATTTTGTACGATGGCATTGAACAATGCCATCGTACCCCAACCTATTATTTGGACTTTATAAAAATGATGACTATATGGATGTAATTTTTCCATTTATTTTAATTCGTTAATCCAGTTTGCAACGATATCCATCATGTCTTCATTCATCGTTTCTTCTATTTCTTTATATTCTTCAACCACTCCTGTTTCTGCTTTTTGGAAAAGATGATTCAGACCTTCCAATGCTTGAATAGTATAGTTTTTATTCCCTCCTTTTTTCAAAGCATTTTCTATTCCTTGTAAATTTTCTTTCGCACTTACTTGTAAATCCAAGGTTCCATTCAAAGCTAAGACTGGGCATTTTATCGCTTCTAAATTTTTATGAGGTTCAAATGCTATAAAATATCTGAACCAAGGAGAAGATGCCGTAGCTAATTGTGCTTGAATTATATTTTCTTTGGATTGTCCTTGCATTTCTTCATCAGAAAAAATTTCCAATCCTTTTTCTAACTCAGCTTCCAAACCTTTTTTGAATGCTTCATCATCAAGATCACTATTTTTCTTGATAAATGCATATAATTTTTTATTTAAAGCTAGAGTTTTTTTCTGAAGATTTTCTTCGGCACCACTTGCACTACTTAAATCTTTTGTTTGTCGTAATAATAGTTGATCGCTCGGAATACCTGGACCTGCCAATAAAATAATAAAATCAACATCTTTATGATTGGCTGCCACCATAGGAGCAATCATTCCTCCTTCACTATGCCCAGCCAATCCAATCGACATTTTTTTCAGATCTTTTCTTTTTTTAAGATAGGTAACAATGGCTTGAACATCCGAAGCAAAATCTGCAGAAGTTGCCGTAGTATGATTCCCAGTTGATTTTGCAACACCTCTATCATCAAAACGCAAAACACCAATGCCTTTTTTAGTCAAATGATCCGACAAGACTAAAAATGGACGATGATTAAATGCCTTCACTTCCTCATCTCTATTTTGAGGTCCTGATCCTGAAATCAAAATCACTATTTTTTTGGCTTTTTTGTTTTTGGGCAATGTCAAAGTAGCCCCTAATTCTAAATTATCTTTTTCATTCGGAATCGTCACCTCCTCTACATGATATGGAAAATCTATCGGGTCTTGTGGACGAGGAGGAACTACCGCACCCGTGTCTTCATTTTCGTCTGCATTACTATCTGATTTTTTCAAATTTAACGCAAAGGACATACCTCCTTGCGAGAATTCCCCTTTTATTTCACCATCTTCTAATTCTCCTTTATAATTGATGCCCATAGAAGGCATCTCAATTTCCAAGGTTTTACCATCGAAAGTCGTTTTTTCTGTTGGGATGCCCATTGCTCCCTGATCGGGGCTGTCCATCGTTGAGGTATAAACATCTCCTTTCTGAGAAATATGGAAAACCACCTTCAATTTCATTCCTTGTACATTGAGTGTTCCCGTCCAATCTCCTACGATACTATTGGCATTCATACTCAAAGCCATCATCCATGTTGCTATAACTAATACGATCTGTTTCATTTTAATTGATTATTTGATTTTGAAAATAATTATATTTCAAATCTCGCTCAATTCCTGGCACCAAAACAGCAAAATGTGATGAACGGTCAAATAAAAGGATAAATGGTAAGATTAATTATTTTCGGGCTTATCCGTAATACGAATACGGGAATAAAACACCACTAACACCATAGCAGAAATGAATAGGAACCCTCCTAAGATCCCCATACTATGTATAATATTATTGTTGTCTTGGAAAAATGGCAAAGCAAACAACGTGACAAAAAAGACTCTGAATAAAATGTTCGCCACAAAGAAAATACTTCCCGCCCGCCCATAAAACTGATTGGGAACGGTTCGGAAAAGATAGGTAACTCGTTGAATCCTCGTTCCAGCATTTGTCAAGCCCAATAATAACATCATACCATAAAATAGGAAAATATTTTGAGTGAAGTTCAGCACAAAAAACAAACCCGCTGTTAAAAATGTCATGATGATGATAGACATCGTAATGGAAATATATTTTTCATAAAAAATATATCGAATAGCAATTCCGGCAAAAATGGCTCCCAGGCTATAATACATTTCCGAAGAAGCAAAAACATCGCCACCGGCCATTAAATGTTTTTCTACATACAAGGCATTGGTATAAAATGCGGCCACTAGAACGGTAACAAAAATCGAATAGGATGCCACACCAAAAATCAAAACGGATTTATTCTCCATCAAGAAATTAAAACCCACCTTTAATCGTTCCCAAACGGCACCGACTTCTTCTTGGCGAGGGATAAGCGATTGATACCGAATCATAAAAATGATGATGAAACTCAATAGGTATGTAATGCCATCTATCAAGAAAATTCTATGGATGCCCCACGGAGCGATATCCATTCCGACATTCAAAGGAAAACCCAAAATGGAGAATGCCCCATCTTTTGTTCCTTCAAGCAGAAGGGCAGCCCCCGCCCCCGCCATCACACTGGCTACTTGTCCTTGAATTTCTAAATAGGATGTAATCTTACCATAGTATTGTTTTTCGGTAATTTCTTGGGCAAAGGCATATAAATTGGGATAATGGAGATTATAATTCATGAAGGTCGTGAGATAGACAAAGCCCACCATGAGCCAGGGAACACCTCCAAATTGGAAACCATACCATGAAACAGAAAAAAGTATGATGCCCATCACAGCATTCAAAATCAAAAATACTTTTCTTCTATCGTATCGATCTACCAATGTTCCAGAGAATGGTCCCCAGAACAGGGAAACCAGCGTAATGCCTGCATAAAGATAGCCAAATAAGGATGTATCTCCTGCCTTGGTAAAATACCAAGGAATGGCAATCATACTGATGCCCTGAGCAACACCAGAAATAGAATTGGCCACAAAAAGCAACATGATTGCCTTCCTATTTTTCCATCTTTTTTTTGTGGTTTCTTTTCCCAAGTTTTGTACTGATTTCGATTTTTTTTCAAAAACTTTTAAAAATCTGGCAACAATTTAAAATACTTGCCGTACAAATATCCAGTAGCAGATTTTGAATTAATGAAATTTAGGTTTTAACAAAAAAGCAGGACATAGCATCCTGCTTTTTTATTTTATATTAAACAGAAAATTCTTCCTTAAGTTTGAGCAAGGTCCTAAATGCTACAAATTTCCCTTCATATCTTTTTGTGTGATCTTTCTGTAGCTCAGGAGCATATTTTTCTTGATACTCCATGAGAACCGAATAACTTTCGCAAAGATATTGCATATTGTAGGTTGCCCCTTGGGATTCGTCCTGCTCCAACACTTTCGACATCCTACATTCCTTGAACAGACCCGTAGCCATTACTTCTGGAATATGAACGGTTTTCATCCACTCCAACCAATCGGCATGGATTTCAGGAAAAACTTTGACGGTTACACTATATATGATCATCTCTAAATTTTCGGCAAAGATAGAAATAGAAAGAATACAACATCCAAGCTTTATACGTTTACATGATAAATGCCTAACTTTGACACAAGAACACCTTCTTTATGCAGGATAATAACATTTATAAAAAATTCAGGACCGACAAAGAAAAGGGAAAAAAAAGCTTTGCTTGTCTCTTGGATCCAGATAAACTCAGCCTTTCGAATGTGGATGATGCCATCCGCCTCTCCATTGATGCTAAGGTCGATTATTTTTTTGTGGGCGGAAGTCTCATCATCAATCTGATGTTGGATGAACTCATTTCGAATATCAAGAAAAAATGCGACATTCCGATTATTTTATTTCCAGGTGGCACGAACCAAATCAGTTATCGGGCGGATGCCTTGTTGTTCCTTTCTCTTATTTCAGGAAGAAATCCGGATTTATTGATAGGCAAACATGTTGAGACAGCCCCTTATCTGAAAATCAGTCCGCTGGAAATTATTTCTACGGGCTATATGCTCATTGATGGTGGTGTACCGACCACCGTTTCTTATATGAGCAACACCTATCCCATTCCCAGGAATAAAGATGACATTGCTTTATCGACCGCTATTGCCGGCGAATATCTCGGTTTGAAGTTATTATACATGGATGCCGGGAGTGGTGCGAAGATCCCCATTTCGGATTCGATGATCCAATGCATCAGTTCTTCTGTTGAGTGCCCCCTCATTATTGGCGGAGGCATCAAGACTGCCGAAGCTTGTGGTGCCAAAGCTCAAGCCGGGGCAGATGTGGTTGTGGTTGGAGATGCCATAGAAAAAGATCCTCAATTGGTAATTGATATGGCTGCTGCGGTTCATGAGGCTTCATCTCTAAAAGTCGGATAAAATGGAACTTTAACTTGCAAACAATTGTCTAACACTAAAAACAAGGAAAATTTGCAAGGAACAGTTATAAAATCTACAGGGAGTTGGTATCAGGTAAAAACGGATGATGGTAAAATTTATTCGTCCAGAATCATTGGGAAATTCCGTTTGGATGGAAAAAAATTAACCAACCCTGTTGCTGTGGGTGATCGGGTAGAACTGGAAATCGAAGCCGTTCAGGAAGAAACCGCCCTTATCCGAAAAATATTGGATCGCAAAAACTATGTTGTCAGAAGTTCGCCAAGAAAAGCACATCATCTTCATATTATTGCTGCCAATGTAGACCAAGCCTTTGTTTTGAACACCATCGTCCAACCGAACCTCAAGCAAGGCTTCATTGATCGCTTCCTTCTCATGACCGAGCCCTTCGACATCCCTACCTACATTATTTTTAATAAAGTAGACCTTTATGGAGAAGATGAATTATACACCTATGCTGTTTTAGAAGACATTTACCAATCCATTGGATATGAAACCCTTTTGATTTCTGCCGAAAAAGGAGATGGTTTAGATAAAATCAAAGAAATACTAAAAGATAAAACTACATTAATCAGTGGTCATTCCGGTGTAGGGAAATCCACACTCATTAATAGTTTACAACCCCAACTCGATTTAGCCACTTTCGAAATATCCGACTATTCGGGGAAGGGGCAACACACCACCACCTTCGCAGAAATGCACGAACTCGATTTCGGTGGTTCCATCATCGACACCCCTGGTATTAAAAGTCTGTCCTTCATCAATATGGAACCCGAAGAAATTGCGGATAATTTCAGAGAATTTTTTGAAGTCGCCAACCAATGCAAATTTTCGAATTGCAAACATCTGAATGAACCCAAATGTGCTGTAAAAAAAGGAGTAGAAGAAGGTTCCATCAGCGAATTGAGGTACATGAATTATGTCACTCTCCAAGAAGAAACCGCCAATCAAAACCATTGGGAACGGAATCGGGATTTATAAGCATCCATCATTAAATATAGTTTTGTATTTTTGCCACCCATTTCATCATTATCAATATCAAGACGAATAAAACGATTCAAAACATCATAAATATGCATCAATATATCAGCGAATTGCCACAACACGAAGGGAAAGAAGTCACTTTGAAAGGATGGGTTTACAATGCCCGTTTCGGTGCCAACCATGCCTTTATCGAATTACGTGATGGAAGTGGTTTCGCCCCTTGTGTCATTGCTAAGGATGACGTAGGAGAAGAAATGTTCGAACAAGCCAAAAAATTAACCCGAGAAAGTTCTTTGGCGATTACCGGAAATGTTTCCAAAGACGATAGAGCGAAAGGAGGCTACGAAGTTATCGCCAATAATATTAATATCTATCATTACTCCAAAGATTACCCGATTAAAGTAAATGAAAGTGAGCATGGTGTTCGTCACTTGGCTGACCGTCGCCATTTATGGATTCGTTCCAAGCGGCAATGGGCCATTCTTCGAGTGAGAAATGAAATTATCATGGGCATTCATGAATTCTTCCAAAAAGAAGGATTCCTTCAGACAGATTCTCCTATTTTTACGGGTAATGCTGCAGAAGGAACCACCGATTTATTCGCGACCGATTTCTTCGGCGACCCTGCTTATTTAGCTCAAACCGGACAATTGTATGGTGAAGCCTTGTGCTTGGCTCATGGAAAAATTTACACCTTCGGGCCTACGTTCAGAGCTGAGAAATCGGATACGCCTCGACACTTAGCGGAGTTTTGGATGATTGAGCCCGAAATGGCTTTCTTCAACAATGAAATGAACATGGATTTGATTGAGGAATTTACCCGTCATGTTGTGAATCGTTGCTTGAAGAATTGTTCGCAAGAATTGGAAATCTTGGAGAGGGATATATCACGTTTAGAAACCGTCAATCAGAAATATCCGAGAGTTCCCTATTCTGAAGCCATTAAAATACTTCGTGGAGAATTGGATGTGGATGGCAAAAATGCCATTCAAGTACAGGAAGATGATTTAGCGGCGGCTAAAAAAGGAATCGAAGAAAAAACACAAGATATTGCCGAAAGGGAAAAAGCCATTAAGGCGGGCATGAAGAAAGGAGCAAGGAAATTCAACGAAGCAAAAATTATTGCGCTGCGGAGCGAAATTGCGGATTTGGAAGAGGCTTGCAGAAACATTCCTCGATGGATTGAATCTGCTAAAAATTTCAAAGATGGTGAAGATTTCGGAAACTCTGATGAAACTGTTTTGACCCGTGTTTTCGATGCTCCAGTGATGGTTTATAATTGGCCCACAAAGATCAAAGCCTTTTATATGAAGGAGGTAGAAAACGATCCCAATTTCGTGAAGGGTGTGGATTTATTGGCTCCAGATGGATATGGCGAAGTAGTGGGTGGTTCAGAACGGGAAACCGATATTGATATACTTCTTAAAAAAATCGAGGAACATAATCTTCCGCAAGAGCATTTCGAATGGTACTTGGATTTAAGACGTTTCGGTTCTGTACCTCATGCTGGTTTCGGTTTGGGTCTCGAACGTATGGTCCGTTGGGTTTGTGGTATCCATCACCTAAGGGAAACGATTCCGTTTCCTAGAAGGTATGGACGATTATTGCCATAATACCGAACGGAAGCTCCTTTTCAAGCGTTATAAAAAAGTGATTTTTTTCACTAAATATAAATTCTAAATTATGGGGTTCCTTAAAAATTTCAAAGGCGATAAGAACAGTCAAATCCATACTGAATGGAAAGAATTGACGAGTGAAGAACAATTAGAACAAATCATCAAAGATTCGCATCAAAAGCCTATCGCTATTTTCAAGCATAGTACCCGTTGTGGTATCAGTACCCGAGCCAAATTCCTTTTGGAAGAAGATTGGGACATCCAACCAGATGCGCTGGATTTTTATTATTTGGATTTATTGGCACATCGCCCGGTATCCAATAAAATTGCAGAATTGACGGAAGTGCAACATCAGTCGCCACAAGTCATCCTTATTAAAAACGGTGAGGCTGTTTATGATGAATCCCATCATGACATCACGGTAAAGGAATTGAAAGAATTTTTGTAAACGATTTTCAAATGCGAGGTTAAACTTTGCTTAAACCCTTCTACATATCGTGCATCATTGCCCTTTTGCTTTGTAACTTGACCTTTGTCTATGGGCAATCAGAAGAGAATGTCTGGGACACGTTGTCTGACATAACATTTGAAAACATTGTTGATCCTGCTTCTGGTATTCCAATACCCCAAGCCCAATTCGGCGAGGATGTCTTGGATTTGAATGGAAAGGAAATTACCGTAAGGGGATATTTGCTACCAGAAAAAGGATATAAAACACACAAGGAGTTTATTCTTTCTTCACTTCCCTATAATCTTTGTTATTTTTGCGGGAAGGCAGGGCCAGAAACGGTCATGGAAGTTTCCTCCTTGGATGCCATTCGTTATTCGGACGACCCAATAGTATTAAAAGGAGTATTAATGTTGAATGTTTTAGACCCTTATGGTCTACCTTACATTCTCACCAATGCCCGTCTCATTCGATAAGCCATAAACTTAGATATAGTTATGAAACATTTTCTTTCGATTTGTATTTTCATGTTAGGATTTGCGACTTTGGTTTCCGCACAAGAGGATAAAGTCGCCGAAGGTAAAAAGACGTGGAAAACCTTAAGTAAAATCACATTTAAGAAAGAATTTGATGAATTCATGGGATTCAAGGTCGATGTGCCTGTTTTTTCTGAAGAAGTGAAAGCTTTGGATGGAAAAGAAATCATTATTAGAGGATACATTATTCCTACAGAAGGTTATAAAAGTCATAAAGCATTTGTCTTTTCTGCCTATCCCTATAATCTTTGTTATTTCTGCGGTGGTGCCGGACCGGAAACCGTTATGGACGTAGAAGCGGATGAAGATATAAAATACACCGCTGATCCGGTTATCTTAAAGGGCGTTCTCCAATTGCGTTCCGGAGACATCAACCAATTATTTTATTCCATGACAAATGCCCGTTTGGTAAAGGAGTAAAAGCGAAATAATTCCAAAATAAAAAATCGGAATCTCAATATTGGGATTCCGATTTTTTATTTCATAGACTAATCTTATCCACTACCATTGTGAATCATCCACACCATTCAAATAATCTTTGATCATTCCAACCACAGATGCCACACAACCATCTTCGAAGGGTGACCGCAGATTCGCATATTTGACTAAATCCAAGAAAGATTGGCTTCCTCCGGCTTTACACAATTTCACATAATCCGACCAAGCATCTTCATGATTTTCTTGATCTCTTTTCCAAAATTGAAACGCACAAACCTGGGCTAAGGTATAATCTATATAATAGAATGGCATTTCGAATATATGTCCTTGTCTTTGCCAAAAACCACCGTTCTCCAAATATTCATTTCCTTCGTAATCTCTAAATGGAAGATATTTCTTTTCGATGTCCCTCCATGCTTGATTTCTTTCGGCCGGCGTCATTTCCGGATTTTCATAAATGACATGTTGAAATTCATCCACAGCAACTCCATAAGGCAAGAACAAAATACTTCCGGCCAAATGTGCGAATTTATATTTTTGCTCATCTTCTTCGAAGAATAAGTTCATCCAAGGCCAGGTAAAGAATTCCATGCTCATAGAATGGATTTCACAAGCTTCGTAGGTGGGCCAATGATACTCCATCACATCCATATCCCTACTTGAATAGACTTGGAATGCATGCCCCGCTTCGTGGGTTAGTACGTCTATATCATGACTTGTTCCATTAAAATTGGAAAAGATAAATGGAGCTTTATATTTTTTGATGAAGGTGCAATACCCTCCAGTTGCTTTTCCATCTTTGGATACGAGATCCATCAATCCCATATTATTCATGAAGGAGAAAAATTCATCCGTTTCCGGAGACAACTCCTTATACATGGTTTTTGCATGATCTACAATCCATTCGGGCGATCCTTTAGGATCCGGATTTCCCGTTTTGAATTTGAAAGGCTCATCATAATAATATAATTTATCGAGCCCTAGGCGGCGACGTTGCCTTTCCCTGAGTTCATTAGAAATGGGAACCACATGATCCAAAATTTGTTTCCGATAATTCGCTACCATTTTGGCATCATAATCGGAACGGAGCATTCTGGCGTAACCTAATTCTACAAAATTATTGTATCCCAATTTTTTGGCAATGTGCGTTCTTACTTTTACGAGTTTGTCGTAAATCTCATCAAATTTTTCTGCATTATCGGCAAAGAATTTCCACTTGGCGGTTTGCGATTCTTTCCTAACATTTCGATCCTCACTATCATGGAATTTGAGAATAGTCGATAAATTATATTCCTTTCCTTGAAACTCAATCTTCGCTTTTGCCTTGAGCTTGGTGTACTCGCTTCTAAGTTTATTTTCTTCTTGTAAATCTTGTAGGATTTCCGGCTCGAATGTTTTGGTACTTAAATCAGCAACGGTAAAGAGAAGGTTCCCTTTTTTTTCTTCCAATTCTTTTCTGCAAGGAGATTTCAATAAAGCTTTATAATATTTCGTGACCAATTCTTGGTACTTGGGTGTGTTCAAGTCGAAATATTCATTTTCTTTTTCATAAAATTTATCTTCGGTATTTACCGTATGTCTGATACTACAAATATTATACATAGAATCAAACTCACTCCTCAACTCCCCTATTTCGTCCATTAGTTTACTCTGGTCATCACTATCGGTTGTATTTTCAAACTGGGCAACCAACTTATCAAACCGCAGGGAGAGATCTTCCATTTCTGGGCGTGAATATTCAAAATCTTCAAATTTCATTTTATTGAGTTAAGGTTTTTTAATTTCATTGGGTAATTATTGTTTAGTCCTTTTTGAAATGACTTAGACAATAATTCCAAGTGCTTGATTTTTATGAACGCCAAATATAAATAAAATAATCCAAGTTGCGTTTCCTTTAATAAATGGTTTTACTAGGCATTATTACGAATTAAATAGTAGGGCTGAAATTTATATCTTTTGTTCCCACTCCTCTTCACATACTCATCTTGACAGCTAAGGCTATCAGATTCCGTGTATTCATCGATTGAAAACAAAATCTACAATTTCATCTCACATACAAAACAATTCGTAATAATGCCTACTTTTGAATTTATTTTAGACAACTATCTGAAACATACATGGATTCACTATCTCAAATTGTGTTGGGTGCTGCTGTTGGAGAGGCCACTCTAGGTAAGAAAATAGGAAACAGGGCAATGGTTGCCGGAGCCATCGGCGGAACCATTCCTGATTTAGATGTAATAGCCAACGCATTCCTTACTCCCATGCAAGCTTTGGATTTCCACAGGGGCATTTCCCACAGTATCGTATTTTCGGTAATTGCTCCTTTTTTGTTTGGAGGCTTTGCCTATTTTCTGTACCGAAAAAATGTACATAGAAATAAATGGTATCGGGGGCTGTTATCTATCCCTCTTATTCTAGCTGTATTTTTTCTGGCTGGAGCAGCGGGTTATGCTGCTGTTTCTATACAAAATTGGTGGGCATTGGCTGGCTCAATTGCGATAGGTCTACTCTTAGCCATCCCCATGATAAAATATTGGCTTAAGCAACCCGACGAATTCGAAATATCATTTTGGCGTTGGTATCTCTTATTTTTCCTCGCTTTCTCCACCCATTTATTGTTGGATTGTTTCACCTCCTACGGCACTCAAATTTTCATGCCTTTCAGCAACTACCGAGTAGCCTTCAGCTCTGTTTCTGTTGTTGACCCCTTATACACCATTCCATTCTTGCTTTTTCTTCTTATGGCTGCCATGATGAAAAAAGACTGGACGATAAGAAGTATTACAAATTGGTTGGGGATTATCATCAGTACCGGATATTTGTTATTCGGATTGTATAACAAATCTGTTGTGAACCAAGTTTTTGCCAAATCCCTAAAAACGCATGATATAGAGTATTCAAGATATTTTACTTCTCCTACCTTATTCCAGACCCTACTTTGGTCGGGAACCGTAGAAAGTGATACCTCATATCATATAGGCGTTTATTCTAGGATGGATCCTTCTTCCACCATACAGCGGTTTGTGGAAATACCAAAGAACCACCATTTATTAGCGGGACATGAAAATGATGAACACATCCAAATTCTAAAAAGATTTTCAAATGGATATTATACCGTTTCCCATTCTCCGGATTCGACAAGCCTCCTTTTTACCGACTTGAGGTGGGGTGCTTTAGACAATATCATACAAATCCCCGAAGAAGAACGATTCCCCATGCAATTTGAATTGATAGAACAAAATGGAAAACTAATCGTCATCGAAGAAGAAAAAGATGAAGACGCCGAAATGTTCAAGGATTTGACAAGGCTGCCGACCATTTTAGCTGAGATGAATGAAAAACATCCGAACTTCTTAGTCGAATACTGGGAGCGAATTATGGGGAAAAGGCAATGATAATTTCTTCAAAAGTCAGGGAAAATCTGATTCATTTATGGAGTAGTCCAGAAAAAAACAGCCAAGAATTGGCCTTTCAACTATTAGACGGCATCCGATTATCCAAGGATGATTTAAATTGGCTCTTTGGTGTTTACCAAAAACGCTATACTCAAAATTCGGGCTATTCTACACTGAAGCATCATCAACATATCAGCGAAAAGGAAATTTTAAATGGGCGGATCTTCTCCTTTATCCTCAAACAGGAGCCCTCCCTGATTCCTGATTATTTCTGGTCTTTTTATTATTCCGATAAAACACTGCGGTTACCTTATGCCCTAACCCATACCATCCCAACTTATATATTCGAACAATTTTCTGACATACAGCAACTGATTTGGCAAGATGGTGAATTAGAATCATTAGATGAATCCCTTCTCTTACTTAAACATTTGGAAGTATTGGATGTAAGGAGGCAGCCCATTAGCCAGATTCACCCTAGTATTGCTCTTCTTTCCCAACTCAAAGAAATCTATTTGGTCAGTGCTTCTTTCATCCCTCCTGAGTTGGCTGAAAGAGATGATATAGAATTCTTTATTGATGCCCCTTACTAAAAATGCTTCTCCTTTCAGAAACCTAAGGGCTTTATTTTTTGATTTTTTGCCAATAAACCCGTTTCTTTGCAGAGATTTTCTCCAATCTT
>JAHDDR010000206.1 GCA_020629255.1 Saprospiraceae bacterium
ATTTTCTAAATTTTCAAGCAGCATGCCCGGCACGAATTCTAACCTTATCCCCCATTTTTTTTCTTCTTGTATTAAATTATTGAATTCAAAAAATCCTTCAACAATCCCTAAAATTTTCGGACTATAATAATCCAAAGGCATTTGTTCTTTAAAGGCAATGAATTGGGCATTTATTCCCGTCTTAATAACAGGTTGGTTTTTGATGTTATAATACAAAGATGTTAAAAAAGACTCCCTTGAATTTTTATCCGAATAAAAGGTATGAAAATATTGACTGAACACCCCAATGGTATTTTTTATTTTTCCGTTATATTCTGCACCCACATTCAAAAAAGAAATGTTTTTATCTATTAATGATGCGGTATAATCATAAACTCTCCTATGTCCCAAAATAGAAAATTCATTTCCTTTTTCTGCTTTATATTTTGTAACGAAATCAAAAGTAACAGATGTCTTTTTACTTTCTTGCTGATACGAAGAAATAGCGGGCCCTACTACAAATCGAGTACTCCATCTTTTCTTGACGTTTAGAAACCCAACATTCAGATCATGAACAATCCCTTTATCTTCGAAAAATTTATTTTCGGATTGATAAAATTCATAATTGCCCAAAATAAACCATTGATGATTCACAGGAACCCTCACCCTTACTTGATACGACAATTGTTGATTATCTCCATTATCCACTAGTCCTTCCACACCTGCTTCTAATTGAGTTGACAATTCCTTATCTAATCTTTTTTTCAAGACTATTGCATCCGGTTGATTCGGATAATATTCAAACGTTTTTTCTAAGTACGATGCACTCGTTTCATAATCACCTAGAGAATAGGCCAAATTCGCATACCCCAAATTACCATCAAAAGAAGTAGAATCCTCTTGTATTAAATGTTGCAAATTATTTTCTGCTTCATTTAATTTTCCTTTATATGACAACAATTGGTTCGTTGGAACCAACCAACCATTATGATTTGGATATTGCAATTTTAATTCTTCTAAAAAAACTTCAGCTTCTTTTATTTTTCTATTCCAAAGCAATGCATAAAAATATCCTTTGGCCGGTTCCAAATATTCTTCGCCTCCTTTCTGACCTTCTACCATCATCAAGACTTCTTTCGCTAAAGCCAATGCTTCTTTGGTTTGCCCTCTTGAATTCTTAATAAAGAAAATTCTGGACATGGCTTTAATTTTATTTTCTTTAATATTTTTTTGTTCTTCAAAAATGGCAAAAGCCTCCTTGTATTTTTTCTGTTCCAACAAAATATCACCCAAAGCCATTTTTACTTTATCATCTGAGTTAGAAATCAATAATTCACGATATATATTTTCGGCAGCTATAAAATTTCCTTTTATTTTTTCATGATATGCCTGCCCCATTTTGGCATGGAAAATTTGTTCCTGAATATATTCTAATTCCGGATTTAATTGAGCCGCCCGTTGATAATAATAGATTGCCTTTTCATAATCCGCTTCAACAGAATAAGCATTACCCATTCCTATAAACGGAACAAAATTATCGGGATATTCTTTAATAATATCTTGGTAATTTTCTTTGGCTTTATCCGTATTGCCTATCCACAATAAGCTTTCAGAAAAATTAAGTTTCAATTCCAAATTATTTGGATCATTTTCCAATTTTTCTTCAAAAAAATCATGAGCCTCTTGAGCCGATCCTTTTAAGCCCAATGCTCGACCGTAACCAATTTGTACGGATGGATTGTCCGGATAGTTTTCTTCTAACTCAGAAAACATGGCATATGCCTCTTCGAATTCTCCTTGATTCAAAAAAGCAAAGCCTTCTTCTATTCCTTCCTGGGAAAAAAGAAACAATGGAAAAATTATGGTAAGAATAAAAATAGGTGCAATTTTCATTTTATTATTTTTTAATTCTTAGACTGCTATACTAAAAGAGGAAATCAAAAGCAGAAGTCCGAATAACATTAAAAAGTATTTTAAGGGATCAATATTCGCTAAAAGAGTTTGTTTCACCTCTTGGATATTATTTACGTGTTGTGTTTCCATATGATTCATTTTTTTGATTCAAATTTTATATGAACTCAAATTGCCGTTTAATTTCCCTTAATACATAGAAATCCATCCAAAAACCTTTAAGTATAGATAAAAGCCATATAACAGAAGGTTAACTTCTTATTTCATCCTGGAAAAACTTAATCCCTTTTACCGACAGAAAAGGGGATTTCATCTCTAGTTATGACCATAAAGCGAGCTAATTGGATGGCTCTAAAATTGTATGATAAAAGCCTCATCAATTATCCGAAAAAGCAAATTCTGAAGCTCTTCTTTGTAATATTTTCAGGATATCCCTTGCTTTTTCCATCTATTTTTTCATACCTTTAGCCCATAATAAATTTGTAATGAGACAAAATTTACATCATACACATCATCATTCTATGCTATCTCGTCGACGAGTAGTAGGTGATGCCTATGTATGATTTTGAATCATATATTTTCCTTGAAAAGGAGGTCAACCACTACTGGTTGACCTCCTTTTTTATTCTATCAAATCAAAATATCATATGTCCGACAAACTGAAAATAGCCATACAAAAAAAGGGGCGACTTAATGAAAAAAGCCTCTCCATGTTGAGCGATTGTGGTATTAATATCAAAAACGGAATGGGTAAACTCATTGCTACCGCTTCTAATTTCCCTATAGAAATATTGAACCTGAGAAATGATGATATACCCCAATACGTAGAAAAAGGAGTAGCCGACATTGGCATTGTAGGGGAAAATACGGTTTTTGAAAAGAGCAAACAGCAGCTCATTATTGAAGAATTGAGTTTTTCTAAATGCAGATTATCTCTTGCTATCAAAAGGGAAGAAGTGTATTCTTCTCCTCAATTTTTCCAAGGAAAAACCATTGCGACAAGTTATCCCAATATCCTTCGAGATTTTTTAAACAACAAAGGCATAAAAGCGAATATCGAAGTGATTAGTGGAAGTGTTGAAATTGCTCCAGGCATTGGTCTAGCGGATGCCGTCTGTGATATTGTAAGCACAGGAAGTACACTACTCACCAATGGACTAAAAGAAGTCGAGACTATTTTTAAAAGTCAGGCGGTTTTAATTGCGACCCCAAACTTGAATGATGAAAAACAAAAAACACTAGAACGCCTTTTATTTAGGGTTCGGGCTTCTCAAAATGCACGACGTAATAAATATATTCTTTTGAACGCCCCTGACAAATCCATTCCAAAAATTACTGAAATTCTACCTGGCATGAAAAGCCCGACAATTTTGCCTTTAGCAGAAAAAGGTTGGAGCAGTTTACATAGTGTTGTAAATGAAAATGATTTTTGGGATGTGATCGACAACCTAAAAGAAGCAGGAGCGGAAGGAATTTTAGTTGTACCTATCGAAAAAATGATTCTATAATGAAGACGTATTATTATCCAAATAAAAAAGAATGGACAAAACTATGTACCCGTCCATCTTCAGATACTTCAAAAATTTACGAAGCTGTTGTTCCTATTCTTGAGCAAGTAAAAAAAGAAGGAGATACAGCTTTGAAAAAATTCAATTTACTTTTTGACCAAGCAAATACTCCTAATTTAAAAGTCAGAAAAAATGAAATTGAAAAAGCCATTCAAAGAACACCTAAGAAATTACAAGAAGCCATTCAAATAGCAAAAGCCAATATTGAAAAATTTCATGAAGCCCAAAAAACGAATCCATTAAAAGTGGTGACCATGAATGGTGTCACTTGTTTCCGAAAATCCATTCCTATACAAAAAGTAGGCTTATATATTCCAGGGGGAACTGCTCCTCTTTTTTCAACAATTTTAATGTTGGCCATTCCTGCAAAATTAGCGGGATGCCAAGACATTATTCTTTGTACCCCTCCGAATAAAAAAGGAAAAATACATCCTTATATTTTATTTACGGCACAACTTTTAGGCATTAAAAAAATATGTAAAGTCGGTGGAGCACAAGCTATTGCTGCCATGGCCTACGGCACAAATAGCATACCTAAAGTGGATAAAATTTTTGGGCCGGGCAATCAATATGTAACAGTCGCCAAACAAATCATCCAACAAGAAGGAACGGGTATAGATATGCCCGCAGGACCGAGCGAAGTATTAGTGATTTGTGATAAAAAATGCAATCCATCTTTTGTTGCCTCAGATTTATTGAGCCAAGCAGAACACGGAACGGACAGTCAAGTTATTTTAGTGAGTGATGACGAAACAATAGAATTCAAAATCCGAAAAGAATTAAAAAAACAACTCGAAAAACTTCCTCGTAAAAAAATCGCTGAAGGAGCATTAAAAAACAGCAGAATCATAATTACCAAAAATCTGGAAGAAGCGATGGATTTCAGCAACGCTTATGCTCCGGAGCATTTAATTATTGCTACAGAAAAATACAATGACTTAGCTCAAAAAGTAATCAATGCGGGATCTGTTTTCTTGGGAAAATATACTTGTGAAAGTGCCGGAGATTATGCCAGCGGCACCAACCACACTTTACCTACATCTGGTTTCGCTAATAGTTACAGTGGTGTTTCCATCGATTCATTTTATAAAAAAATAACCTTTCAAAAAATAACCAAAGAGGGTATTAAAAACATCGGACCCGTTATAGAAACCATGGCAACTGCTGAAGGTCTAGAGGCACATAAAAATGCGGTTACTATTCGATTAGAATATTTAAAAAAGTAAATTATGTTTGACATCAATAAAATTACAAGGGAAAATGTAAAAAAATTGCAACCCTATTCAAGTGCTAGGGATGAATTTAAAGGGAGTGCCACTGTTTGGTTGGACGCCAATGAGAGCCCCTACCCCAATTCTTGCAACCGCTACCCCGATTCGAGTCAAAAAATATTGAAGGAAAAAATATCTGTCTTAAAAAAAATTCCTTCTAAAAATATTTTTCTAGGGAATGGTAGTGACGAAGCCATTGATTTAATTATTCGTGCATTTTGCGAACCTCACCAAGATGAAATTTTAATTTTCCCTCCCACCTATGGCATGTATGAAGTTTCGGCGAATATCAATGCTGTGGGAATTTCATCGCTTCCTCTTCGAGAAGATTTTTCCTTAGATGAAGAAAAAATATCCGAAACCATTAAAAACAACAAACGCATTAAATTAATTTTTATTTGCAGTCCGAACAATCCAACAGGGAATATCACACCCAATAAAATCATTAAAAACATAGCTCAACAATTCAACGGGATTGTGGTTATAGATGAAGCTTATATTGATTTCAGCATAACAGATTCTTTTCTTTCAGAAATAAATTCTATTCCGAATGCTATTGTTTTACAAACGTTTTCCAAAGCATGGGGAATGGCCGGAGCTAGATTAGGCATGGCTTTTTCCTCTCCTGACATTATTTCGATTTTAAATAAAATTAAACCACCTTACAATATTAATATCCTAACTCAAAATGAAGCGTTAAAAACAATTGAAAACCAAAAAAACATCTATGAGAAAATCAATATCATAAATCAGGAAAAAAACAAGATGGAACAAAAATTAAATGATTTGGATATCGTAGAAAATATTTTCCCATCTGAGGCGAATTTCCTTTTAATCCAATGTAAACATTCGAACGAAATTTACAAAACCCTAGCACAGCAAGGCATCGTGATTCGAAATCGAGGACAATATGTAAAAAATGCATTACGCATTAGTATAGGAATACCTGAAGGAAATGAAACCCTTATAAAAGCATTACAAAAAATAAATTCAACCATCCTTCAACAATCATAAATCATGAAAAAAGCATTATTCATTGATCGAGACGGAACGCTTATTATAGAACCACCCATCGACTACCAAGTAGATAGTTTTGAAAAATTAGAGTTTTATCCTTTTGTCATGACCTATTTATCTAAAATTGCAAAAGAATTAGAATTCGAATTGGTCATGGTGACGAACCAAGATGGTTTAGGAACGGATTCATTTCCTGAAAACACATTTTGGGGTCCACACAATTTAATGTTGAAAACCCTCGAAAATGAAGGAATTATTTTTAGCGACATTATTATTGACAAAACGTTTCCGGAACAAAACGCTCCGACCCGAAAACCCGGCACCGCTTTATTATCGCATTACATCAAAGGAAATTATGACTTGGAAAATTCTTTTGTTATTGGCGATCGAGAAAGCGACATTCAATTGGCTAAAAATTTAGGTTCGAAGGGAATTCATATTTCGAAAGAAAAAACAACAGACGCGTCCCTTACAGCAACAAATTGGAAAGATATTTATGATTTTCTAAAACAAGAAAATAGAACAGCAAAAATTACCCGAACCACCAAGGAAACTGAAATTAAAATAGAAATTAATTTAGATGGACAAGGTGTTTCCAACATAAATACAGGACTAGGATTTTATGACCATATGCTCGACCAACTCGCCAAGCATGGCGGCATGGATTTGAATATACAAGTTCATGGAGATTTGGAAATTGACGAACACCACACTATCGAGGATACAGCATTGGCATTGGGCGAAGTGTTTTCTAACGCATTAGGAAAAAAGAAAAACATTTCCCGATATGGCTTTTTATTACCTATGGATGATTGTCTGGCACAAGTCGCCATAGATTTCGGTGGCCGACCTTGGTTGGAATGGGACGTGGAATTTAACCGAGAAAAAATCGGAGAAATGCCTACCGAAATGTTTTATCATTTTTTCAAATCTTTTAGCGACACGTCCAAATGTAATTTAAATATAAAAGCAGAGGGAAATAACGAACACCATAAGATAGAATCTATTTTCAAGGCTTTTGCACGGAGCATCCGTATGGCAAAAGAGAAAACATCATTAATGGGAATACCCAGCACAAAAGGAGTTTTATGATTGCGATAATTGATTACGGTGCCGGAAATATACGATCGGTTTCTAATGCTTTGCAACGAATGGGAACCACCTGTATTTTAACATCGGATAAAAATAAAATAAAATCGGCTGATAAAGTTATTTTCCCCGGTGTGGGAGAAGCAGCCTTTGCCATGAAACAATTAAAGGATAAAAAACTCGAGCTATTTATCCCGACATTGACACAGCCCCTTTTAAGTATTTG
>JAHDDR010000207.1 GCA_020629255.1 Saprospiraceae bacterium
CCGAGGATTTCGATTTTGCCGTGTTCATTCATACGGCCGGCAATGGCACAGACTTTCGTTGTACCAATGTCTAGTGCTACCACAATTTCAGAATTCAATTGGCTCATGTTTTACAAATTTTTAAATTGGATGAGAAAATAGTATCACGTACCTCACCCATGCTATTCAGATATTAGTTTTCTATATTCAGTAGGCATAAGCATAGCTTTGCCTGATTCTGTATTCATATTTTCCTTTCTCTTTTGAAAGGTTACTTCTTGCACACTACTTGTCCTTCATATTTTAGGTTGATAGTGCTGTATTTTTGCCATCCTTCGTATGGCAATCCTTCTTCATAGAAGATTTTTAATCGTTCGAATTTATCATCCATATTTTCATACCGTCCGAAATGGATTTTTTGTTTTCCTAACTTCGGTATGATGATGAATTCTCTTTTCTTCGTTACAAAAATTTGCTCGGTCAATGCAGACATGAATGGGTCGGCACTTACCTTTTTTGCGAAGTAAAAAAGACTTTTTAATGTATGCCTCTTTTTCTTTAGGTATTCGGGAGTGAAAGGAGGAATGTATCCCGTCGCTACCGGCACCCTTGCCGTAAAATTGACAGAAGTGGGCATGTGCTTTCCATCTTGATCCATGTAATAAGTCTTACCATTGGCATCAATGAGTCGGATAAGGGGTTCTCTTTGCTGTATATCGATGTTTAGATTGTTTCTAGCATCCAGATACACATCTGCATTAGAGATGAAAGGGTCTTTTTCGAGGACTCTTTCTTCCATTCTTTCCAAATCGAGCTCACCAATGGGCATACCGATTAAATTTCGTCCAATACTTCGAGTTAGGGTCGTGACTACATCTTTGTCTGTAATCAACCGACTGCTATCCGGCAGCATTTCAACATGGACTTTGATATCTTCAATGACACTTTCCCTCTTTTGGGAAATGGCAGAAATAATGAGAATAAACATCAAAAGACCTCCAACGCCCCACAACATCTGTGTCAGCATTTTATCTGTTTTCGGTCCTAAGAGTTTCTTTTTCATTATATTCTAATATTTAGTACAATAAAAATTATGCCTAATTTATATATGTATTAATTTTATTTGTAAATAATTGCTTTATAGGCTCGCAAAATCTATCTATATCACCTGCACCCAGAGTTAACAATACTTTGGGTTCGGAAAGTTTCAATTCTTGTAACAAATTTTCTTTTGAAACCCTTTTTTTATTGGGATTTTGCATGTGCTTATAGATTGAATCGGATGTCACACCAGGAATAGGCTCTTCCCTTGCTGGATAAATGTCCATAAGCAATGGATAATCCAAGCGATCCAAAGCATGGGCGAATCCTAAGGCAAAATCTTGTGTCCTCGAATAAAGATGAGGTTGGAAAATACCCGTGATTTCATCATTCGGATACAGCTCCTTTGCTGCACCTATCGCCGCCTCCAGTTCTGAAGGGTGGTGTGCGTAATCATCTATATAGGTATGTTTCTCATTTCTGATAATGAATTCGAAACGCCTCCAAATTCCCTTGAAGGTAGCTAGAGCCCCCTTGATTTTTTCAAGCTGTAGTCCCATAGCTAAAGCGATGGTGATGGCTCCTGTTGCATTTTCAATATTGTGCCTGCCGGGTAATGTGAATCGGATGTCTTTTATTTCTAATTCATCATTTTTAAAATCAAAAACAAAAAATCCGTTCTCAACTCTAATGTTGAGGGCTTGATTTTGTCCTTTACCCAGACCATACGCCTCATTTTTCACATGAGGTAAAGAGGAAGGAATGCCCAAGCCACTTTTGACAAAGGCCATTCCTTCTGGATGATTATTTTTTACAAATTCGGCGAATGTATGCTTCATCATATCGTGATCGCCATAAATATCCAGATGATCCGGATCTGTGGAGGTCACGAGAGAATAGAAGGGCCTTAAGTGGAGGAAGGAACGATCGAATTCGTCTGCTTCCACCACTACCCATTCTGATTTGCCGAATACAAAATTTGATTCAAAATTATTAGCAATTCCACCGAGGAATGCGGTACAATCCACACCACATTCTTTAAGGATATGAGTGAGAATGGATGAGGTGGTCGTTTTACCATGTGTTCCCGCTATGGCAATCGCTTTCTTTTCCCTACTAATGATGCCCAAGACTTCTGCCCGTTTCTTAATCGGGATTTCAGTATCACGCAGCCAGACCCATTCTTTATGGGAATCCGGAATGGCAGGGGTATATACAACCAAATCCACTCCCTTAGGAATGAGATCGATATTTTCTTCGTAATGAATGGATATACCGTCTTGTTCCAATTCTTGGGTGATCCGAGAACTTACTCGATCATATCCATGCACCTCGTGTCCGAGTTGATGGAAGTATCGAGCTAGGGCACTCATGCCAATGCCTCCGATTCCGATGAAATAGATGATATGTATATCCTTTAGATTCATTTATTTTTTGATTTCCTCCAAGGTTCTCATTCTATAATTCTTGAAGAATTCAATTTTTCCCATTTTGAAGGGGGCCACTTCATCCATTTTGGAAGAAGCATCTATATGTTTGATTTCTTTGGTTTCCATGTTGTCCGCATCCGCAACACTGATGGTGAAATTGATGCTTTGGCCAATGTTGAATGATAATTTTTGTAATGTTTTTCTTAGTCTAGGCTTCAACGAAGACAAAGGGATTCTGATCTCTGCTTCATATCCTCCCGCCGCTTTATTCCTAAGGAAAGCGACTTCGATATCCTCTATGCTTTCCCCTTCTTCGGCATCATATACTGCTGCAACACCTAGCTTGTCAAATCCAAGGACGAGTCCTACTGCTCTTCCTCTCATTCCTTGAACCAGATTTCCTTTTCTGGCTCTGAATTTTCCGAAATCCAAATCTATTTTGATGTGATCTCCTAGTAGTTTTCCAGAAGAAAGATCCATAGGGACAAGTTTGTCATCTTTTACTTTTAGACCGACGTAAAGATTTTCTTCATCCCAAGTCACGCTATATTTGGCGAAAAGATCGGTCATGGTGTGTTTTTCTCCTACAATTGTGGAATGGACCGGTCTCCAATTGATTTTATAATCCCGATTCCATTCTTTTTCATCCAAATTGCCATCTATTGTAATTCTTCGAGCCATTTCTGCGGGCATAATGGCCAATCTGAATGTTTGTTCTTCTCCATTGCTAGGCTCGAAAGTCTCTAACTCCATCATCGTGGTTCTATCTAGTGCCGTAGAGAAAAGATTTTCTGTTGGGTTATGGTAAACAGCAGAAATATGTTCCTCAACCAATAAAGCCCCATCTTCGAAAAGGAGTTTGAATTCGTCATTGAGGATGTAATCATCTACTCCTTTCACTTCAATCAATTCGATTCTATTTTCTTTGATGAGAATAGAAATATCAGGTTCTGCTCCTTCCATGCCGCAAACATGGCAAGCCATGATATCTTCGAAATAAGAAATTTCAAATTCATCTTCATCCAAAGCGGTAGTCAATACAAAATATTGGTTGGCTTCGTTGTCGAGTGGTTTTCCGGTTCTTTTGTCTGCGAGGTAAACCACAGCCATGGCTTCTGCCAATTCATCGCCATTGTAATTCCATTCTCTGTAAGAATCGCTAGCTTTATTGTATCGGTATTCAACGGTATCCATTTCATCCCAGATCATATCTGGAGTGGTATACATCATGAAAGAATCCGTTTCGGTAAAGATGGTATCTTGATCACCGAACATTTCAGCAATGGTATTATCTATGTTTTTCTGAATGGGTTCATTCAAACGGACTAAAATAGAGTCGATGTGCTGTGCTTGAAGGCTGCTTGCTATCGCCCAGAATGTTATGATTACAAATAGTCTCATCCCTTTTTACTTTTTACGAGTTTTAAAATAACATCAGCAATATGGTTGGCTGCCTGTGGCTTTGCCATTTGCTTGATGTTTTCGGCTAACTTATGGGATAACGTTTGATCGTCTAGGGTAGTGATAGCTGTTTGTATTAAAGTTTCCTTAGCGTTTTGGTCTTTTACTACCAAAGCGGCTTCTTTTTCTGTTAATGCATGGGCATTTTTGGTTTGATGATCCTCAGCGACATTGGGAGAGGGAACAAGGATAACGGGTTTTCCAACTAAGCATAACTCAGAAATGGAAATGGCTCCGGCTCTAGAGATAATTAAGTCAGCGGCTGCATAAGCCAAATCCATTTTGTCAATGAATTTCATGATTTTGACATGGGGTAAATTGGCGGTTCCGCATGTTTTGAATTCATCGATATAGATTTTTCCACACTGCCATAACACTTGTAATTCATATTGTTCTTTCAGCAAGCTTTCAGCATCTCTGAGGCTATCATTTAGCGTTCTTGCTCCTAGGCTTCCTCCTATTATTAAAATGGTTTTCTTATTCGAATCCAATCCATAATGTTGGATGCCTTGTTTTCTTTTTCCTGCTAAATCAATGATGTCTTGACGAACAGGATTGCCCGTAACTACAATTTTATCTTTAGGGAAATAGCTGTCCATGTTATCATATGCTACACAAACTTTATCCGCCTTATTGGCTAATAATTTATTGGTGACGCCGGCATAATTGTTTTGTTCTTGAAGCACAGTAGGGATACCTGAAGCCATACGAAGGGTAGGGCCACTCGCATAGCCTCCCGTTCCGATTACGGCATCTGGTTTGAATTTTTTAACGATCCTACGTGCTTTCCACATACTGTGTATCAATTTGAAAGGAAACATCAAATTTCTTACTGTAAGTTGTCGGTGAAAACCGCTGATCCAAAGACCTTTGATGGGGTATCCTGCTTGAGGAACCTTTTCCATCTCGATTTTTCCTTCTGCACCTACAAAAAGAAATTCAGCATTGGGTTGCTTTTGCCTCAAGGCATTAGCAATGGCGATGGCGGGAAAAATATGTCCACCAGTGCCTCCTCCACTAATGATGAATCTCATTATATTTTTTCGTTTTTATAAAACATCATTATTTTCATCGTCGTCATTCAGAGCCAATTGTTCGATGTATTTACTCACACTCAATATCATCCCTACCATGATACTGGTAAACAGAACGGATGTTCCTCCCATACTCAGTAAGGGAAGGGTCAAACCCGTTACGGGTACCAAGTGGACAGAGACAGCAATGTTTGCGAGTGCTTGTATAACAATGAGCATGCCTAGTCCTAAAACCAGCATGGCTCCGAATGCTTTTGGACTCCTTGTAATGAGCCGTACACAACGGAACATCAAAAGGAGATATAATCCTAATATGATAAAGCCTCCTATAAGGCCATATTCTTCTATGATAATAGCGAAAATGAAATCCGAATAAGCTGAAGGCAGGGAGTTTCTTTGTGTACTCATTCCGGGGCCTACGCCAATCACTCCACCTCTTGCCATGGCTATTTTTGCCTGTTGTACTTGTTCGCCCCCTTCTGGATTGGTTCTGAATTCAATCATTCGGTTTTTCCAAGTATCGGATCTTACGATATCTGGAGCGAAATCGCCCAAAATGATAAGGAAGGCGAATAGTACGATGCCTAGCATCAATAATAAGCCAATGTATTTTAAGGCGACTCTCCCTACGAACATCATCAAAGTAGAAACAACAAATAGGAGTAAGGCTGTTGATAAATCAGCAGGAGCTATTAGTCCGCAAATAATGATGATGGGCATGATGATGGGTAAGAATGCACTTTGGAAATCCTTGATGTATTCCTGTTTGGATGAAATGACCCTTGCTACATAGGTAATTAAAGCTACTTTAGCAAAATCTGAGGTCTGGAAGGATAAATTCAGGATGGGGATGGTGATCCATCTTCTGGCATCATTAATATCCGTACCCATTGCTAGGGTATAGATGAGTAAGGGGATGCAAATCAATACTAAATAAGGGGCTGAACGAGAATATTGCATATAGTGGGTGAGGTAACAGAGGTACGTCAAACCCAGTCCACCAACGAGTATGGCAAAGTGCTTGATGAGATACCCTTCGGTTCCCCAACCTTGTTTGAAGGCAATAGTTCCGGTAGAACTATATACTGCCAATACAGAAAGGACGGCAAGTAAAAGGACAATGGTCCAAATCACTCGGTCTCCTCTGAGTTCGGCTAGCAGCCTTGTACCAAAAGTGGCCATATTCTCATATTTGTTTTGAATCAAGGAGTTTTTACCCCTTGTTCCTTAATTTTTATGTTTTTTTAAAGCCAGAACAGCCTCTTTGAAGAGGTTACCCCGATGTTCATAGTTGTTGAATAGGTCGAAACTTGCACAGGCGGGAGAAAGTAAGACTACATCTCCTGGTTCTGCATAAATTTCTGCCCGTTGTACCGCTTCTTCAGCACTGGATGTTTCCTCTATGATTTTAATTAGAGGAGAAAAGATTTCCTGCAACTTGGAATTATCTTTTCCTAAGCAAATGATGGCTTTTACCTTTTCTTCTACCAAGGGAAGAATAGGAGAATAATCATTTCCTTTATCCGTGCCTCCGACAATCCATACAATGGGTTGTGTTTGAGCTTTCAAGGCATAATAGGTGGCATCCACATTGGTAGCTTTGCTATCATTGATGTACTGCACACCTTCGATGTTTTCTACCACTTCAAGACGGTGGGGTACGTTAACGAATGTATCCAAACCTTTTTGGATAAGCTCGTTGGTTACACCCACTATCTTGGCAGCCTGTATGGCACAAGTGGTATTGAACATATTATGTTCGCCTTTCAAGCAAAATGTCTGCGTATCAAAACGGCTTTCGCCTACAGTCAAGAATCTTCCGTCGAAGTTTCCCGATTTAATTGGAAGGGCTCTTGACCGGACCGTCGCCCGACCAAGAGCTTCCAATAGGTTTTCATCTTCGGAATTGTAGATAAAATCATCTCCCCCCAGTTGATTTCGTACAATCCGAAGTTTGGAATTTGCGTAGTTTTCGAGTTTATTATCGTACCTGTCCATGTGATCCGGTGTTATGTTCAATAACATGGCTACACTGGGTCGAAACAATTGAATATTATCCAATTGAAAACTACT
>JAHDDR010000208.1 GCA_020629255.1 Saprospiraceae bacterium
AGAGTTCTAGT
The DNA here is from genome assembly GCA_020629255.1 of Saprospiraceae bacterium. Lineage (GTDB taxonomy): Bacteria > Bacteroidota > Bacteroidia > Chitinophagales > Saprospiraceae > JAHDCE01. The sequence goes on from JAHDDR010000208.1 coordinate 12, forward strand.
TTGAAACATAGCTAAGAGGGTATTTATCCTTTTTTGAATTTGATATAAACTTTGATAATTCATTCATTTGGTAGTAGGGTTGGGTTCTATGCTGCTATGCAAATTCAAATGTCGACTCTATGCCCTTTCATTTCTTTTCGTAAAAACCATATAATGTGACATGGAAAACCTTTTAATTACGTTAAACGCTATGTTATTGGAAAAAACTACAGATAACCTTCGTGACGACTATTTGTTGAGTTTATGCTTTTTACTTACATTCAAATTTGGTTTTTCACGTAATCATAACATAATACTAGGCAATCTATACACAAGTGCAAGCGTTATGGAATAGGTCTGAAACGATATTCAAAAAACTGATTGGCAAATGAGATATTTCCTTATTACTTTATTCTTGATGATTTCCATTTGGAGCTGGGGACAGGATGAAAAAACCACTCCAAGTATTACCTCTAATGAAGAACCGAATCCTTTCTTGGTAGCAGAAGATTCCTTACAAGCTTTGGCAAAAACTTTTATGACTGAGAAAAATCAGGAGTTGAGGTTAGAAGCCGCTGAGAAATTTAAAGAAGATTTGATGGCTATTCTTGCTTCTCCCAATAGTTTCGATTATCCTTTTGATTCTTTATTTAATGTTTCCAAATTATATCCAGAAGATAGTTTATTCAGAGTAATGACTTGGCAACTATATGTAGATGTGGATGAATACAAATATTTCGGCATCATTCAAACTAAAAAAACGAAGAAAAAGGAAAGCCAAGTTTTTGTGTTGGAGGATTATTCTGCCCGAATGAAACGTATTGATGATATTACTTTGAGTAAGGATAATTGGTATGGTGCATTGTATTATAATATGCGTCCCTTCAAAACCAAAGAAGGAACAAAATATCTCCTTTTCGGATTTGATGCCTACTCCTTCTTTGAAAAAAGAAAACTCCTAGATGTTTTGAGTTTTGATAAAGATGGAGAACCTGTTTTTGGTGCACCGGTTATTCAACGAGTCGTAAGAAGAAACAATGTTCCTCCCCGTACAGCGACCTACCATCGATTTGTTTTACAGTATTCGTCTACCACTGCCGTGAATCTGAATTACAATGAATTGGAAGACATGGTTCTTTTTGACCATTTGGTTTCTATGGGTTCGGGAAGACCTGAAATTCCTTATGTCATGATTCCAGATGGTAGCTATGAAGGCTTCCAACTCAAGAAAGGAATCTGGACACATGTTGAAAAAGTATTTGACCATAAATACGAGCAAGGCGATTTCCCCCGCCCCATGCCTATCTTAGATAAGAGGAAAAATAAAAGTATTATAGATAAGTAATTAACCTAAGTTGCGAATAAATCCGCGACGTCAATAGTCCATAGAAGTTCCCTGAACATAATATCCTATGGCCTTAAGTTACAAAGCAACTTGAATTACAAAGGGATCTCGACACCAATCAAGGCATTGAAACGGGGTCGGTCCATATTGGTTTTTAATTGGGTGACGAAGTCTATCCGAACCAAGCGGAAAATACCCCAACCAATTTTATCTATACCTATGAATAATTCGCTGTAAGCTTTGGTCTTTTCGCTGTATAGAATGTTGGTTCCGGCAACCAGCCCCCATTGCAATTTCCGAATACCAGGTATTTTCCCTAGAATCACGCCATCAAAGTGGTGTTCCCATTGGAGTTTGACATAGGGCTTAGTGGTGCTATACTCGTAATATTCCAACATTCTGAATTGATCCAAATAGCGAATCATAAAATTAACCGTAAGGGTGTTTCCATTAAAATGATGAAAATCTGTAAAAGGCACCGATTTATCCGAAAGGAACATTCCTCCTTCTAAGTTATATTTTGATGTTCCTGCTATGCCCAGCTTAACCCTATCCGTAAGTGCCAAAGACACGAAATCAAAATCTGTATCTCCTCCCAGTATGGGAATTCCTCTTCTGTATGAAATTTTAATGGTAGGGAAGTCGGTTCCTAAAATGAATTTTCTATTTGGGTAACTCAAATATTTTTGCTTGATCCTAATTTGGATATCCAAGCCCAAAGTCAAAGCTTCGTGGGTAACAAAGGGGGCTTCATCATAATTGGAAAAATCTGTCGGATTATTGGAAAAATAATCTTCATCTTTATAGAAATAGCTATGATTGGTCGTATTGAACAAGGGTTTTTTATGTGCATACTCAATAAATCCACCTAATTCGAAACCATTGAATAATTCAGATCTTCCTTTTACCCTACCATAATACTTGTCGTAATATTTGGTATTATTCTTTTTGAAGAATAAAGACGAACCAGTGTTCTGCATTTCCGAAATGGGTTCTTCCTCATTGAATTGAACAGCCATCCGACCGCCTTCTACTCCCCATCTAGTAAAATCCGTTTTGTTTAAATTAAAACCCCAACCTAACTTACCCCTTAATTGCTTATCCGAAAACCCGTAAACTAAACTCCCTCTCAAATTGGTATATCGATTACCATCATCATCAAATAATTTTTCGAAATCGGCAGATAAATTGGTGAAATAACCTTGAACCGCATTGAAACTCAAGGCAGATAATGGCGAACCAATGGTCATATTCCATTTATCATACGAACGGGTATAGGTATAGCCGCCCAATACATTCATGAACTTGAATTTATTGCTCTTTCGATCCATCGAATCCAAAAACTCCTTCGAACTCCAGATTTCTTGAAGACTATCTTTTTTTACATAATCTTGTTCTTCTTCTAAGGTAAGGGGAACGGGTCGGATCTCTTCCCAATAAGCCGAGTCCCTTGTATTGGCATCTTCATTTACCGTTAGTACCTGATTATCAAAATATTTTTTGGGGATGTCTGGATTGACATCGTAATTGCTATACACACCTGTAAAATCTCCATTTATTTTGATGCCGAAAATTTTGAGTTTGAAATAAATGGTATTTGATAATATCCTCCATACATCCGGTTCTTGAACCGGCACATATACTTGCTTCAAGGACATGGTGTCCATAATGGGTTGCCCGAAGGCTTCGCCATTCGTCCACATATCCACACTATGTATGTTCCATAAATCTTCGATGATATAAATATAACCGGCCAGGGAAGGATCGGTGTCCCGTTTTCGGATCACCTCAATTTTATTCACCAAATGTCCGGTCTCGTCTACAAAAGCTCCTTCCAATTTATATTTATAATAGTTGAATGCATTATTGGCGATTGGAGATACAATTTTACGTCCCAATTCATCGTAGGTATTTTTATAGAAATTGAAATCCATAACATTGGCTTGGTTAAAACTGAAACCGTTGTCATTGCCACTGACTTTCGAAGAAATCATTTCTTCTTTGAATTGGTTAGGAGCCTTAAAATGGAGCTTCGACACACTTTCGGACAGATAAACAATTCCTGTTCCCGTACTATCCAGAATCCCTCCCAAATCTCCGATTTCCATGCCCATTATTTTTTCGGGAACATCGGCTACTTTTTGCAAACCTTTGATATAGACATCACATTTATATTCCTTGACTTGCTCTAAGTAATATTCCCTTTTTTTAATCGCCTTTCTAATAATGGCATAGGCGGGGTCTTCTCCCTCTACCGAAACGACCACCTCTTTTAACCCTACGGATAATTCATTCAGAACGACATCCAAAGCAATCGGTTCTCCCTTCATGTCTATCCGCTTGGTTTGTTGTTCGAAGCCTACATACTGAAATATGATTTCATGGTTTCCTTCCTCCAAATCCAATTCATAGTCTCCATCCATATTGGATGTTGTTCCTTGGGTAGAATTTTTCACGTATATGGTCGCAAAAGAAAGGGGTTCGCCTTTGGTATTTGTAATTTTACCTGAAACTTGTCCTAAAACATTGGAATGCAAGTAAAAAAAGACGAGTAACAAGAGTATGGATTTATTTTCCATCAATATTATATTATTTTTGTCGGGTTTTATGCCATTAATTTCGATTAATAAACGGCAATTCTCAGAATTTGTAACGGTTTCAATCACAATTTAACTCAAATATATGTCTATTTGGAAACAAGATTTATCCCTTGATAAAATTAACCAAATAGAAGGAGGTACACTCGTGGATCACTTGGGTATCGAATTCATCGAAAAAAGGGAAAATTCCCTGAAAGCTAAGATGCCTGTAGATCGGAGAACCATACAGCCCATGGGTCTATTACATGGGGGGGCTTCTGCAGCTTTGGCCGAAACAATGGGTAGTGTGGCGTCGATGCTTTGTTTGGAAGATTTAAGTCAAAAAGCACCCGTCGGAGTGGAAATCAATGCGAATCATCTTCGTTCGGTTCGCTCCGGTTTTGTTTATGCTACGGTTTATCCGATTAAAATTGGCCGCAACATTCATGTATGGAGAATTGTTATTGACAACGAGGAAGGCAAGCAAGTCTGCGAAAGCCGCCTTACAATCGCCATCATTGACATCAAAAAGACAAATTAATATACAAACAAATAAGAATCATACCCCCTGAAATGATTTCCTTTGCATCAAACTTTAAAGCCTAACACAATGAAACGTTTATTTAGTGTTTTTTTCTTTTTTACAATATGGTCTCTTAATGCTCAGAATTATAATCTGAACTTACTAGGCACATTGGATTATAATGATGACTGCTCTGATATCTGGGGTTACACCGATTCCCAAGGAACGGAGTATGCCATTATGGGTGTTTTCGATGGAACCGCTATCATCAGTTTAGCCGATCCGACCAACCCTACCGAAATTGAATATATTCAAGGCGGTGGTTCTACTTGGAGGGATATGAAAACTTGGAATGATTACGCTTATATCACTACAGAAGCAGAAGACGGTGTTCTAATCGTCGATATGTCTGATGCTCACAATGGAAATGTATCTCACAGTTTTTACAAACCGCAATTAAACATTCCCAATAGCAACGGTACTTTATCCACCATCCATAACCTTTATATTGATGAAGGGTACATGTATCTTGCCGGGGCAAACTTGAACAATGGTGGTGTTCTCATTTTCGATTTGAATGCCAATCCAACCATGCCCCCATTAGTCGGAGTTTGCGAACCCATCTATTCCCACGATGTTTATGTGAGGGATAATATAGTTTGGAGTTCTAATGTGAATAATGGACATTTTTCTGCCATTGATGTTTCTGACAAAGCCAATCCGGTGACCTTATCTTACACTACCACTTCTTTTGACTTTTCACATAATGCGTGGTTATCTGACAATGGTCAATACATCTTTACTACAGATGAGTTACCCAATGCCAATATTGATGCCTATGATGTTTCCGATGTCAATAATATTGTACGATTGGATACTTGGCACCCTTCAGATACCGAAGGAACAGGAGTCATCCCACACAATGTTCATGTAAAGGATGATTATTTGGTGATTTCATACTATACCGATGGAATAAAAATCGTTGATGCTCATCGTCCCACTAATTTGGTGGAAGTAGGAAGTTATGACACATTCACTGGACAAGGGCAAGGATTCCAGGGATGCTGGGGAGCTTATCCTTTCTTCGAATCCGGAAAAGTTTTGGCATCAGATATTAATTCAGGATTATTTGTTTTTGATATTACCTACCAAAGAGCATGTTATTTGGAAGGAACCGTAACGGATGCCAACAATCAAGCTCCTTTGAATAATGTTTCTATTGAAATATTGTCTTCTCATAACATAACAGATGCTTCAAAAAGTAATGGTGAATATGCTACAGGACAAGTAACCCCCGGTACTTTTGATGTGGTTTATTCTAAGCCCGGATATGTTTCTCAAACTGTTTCTGTTTCTTTAGTGAATGGTCAGGTTACCATCCAAGACGTTGCATTAGAGACGCTGCCATCAACTAGCTTACAAGGAAAGGTTACTGTAACTTCAGGAGGGAACGCTTTAGAAAATGCTGTTATACGGGTGGGTAATAATGATTTCTCTTTCGATGCTATGACTGACAATAATGGAGATTTCACGATTGATAATATTTTTGAGGGCGCTTATACCGTTTATGTTGGAAAATGGGGATACTCCACCGAAGAAGCACAAATCAATGTAGCTGTTGGTTCTTCAAATACTATTGATGTTGAACTAGAAGAAGGTTATCAAGATCCTTTTGCTGTTGATTTGGGTTGGGATGTTATTTCCGGAGCCGAGTCGGGGAATTGGGAATTGGGTGAACCAGTAGGTACATCTTATGGCAGTTTCTACCTGAACCCGGATTTCGATTCCGATTTGGATGTTGGTGATTGGTGTTATGTGACTGGAAACGGAGGCGGTAATGCGGGTTCGGATGATGTGGATGATGGTTCTACTACCCTTACCTCTCCTAAATTCGATTTGACTACATATACTGACCCTTATTTGGTTTTCCAGCCTTGGTTCGTGAATGGAGGCGGAAATGACGAACCAAATGATCAACTCGAATTCTTCATTAGCAATGGTAACAATAATCAGGTTAATATACTTACAATTTCAGAAACCAATGAAGGTTGGTTTGATGAAATCGCCATTAAGGTTAGTGACTTCATGACACCTGGTAGCAATATGACCTTCATTGCCCGTACTTCCGACTTACAAGATTCAGGTCACCTCGTAGAAGCTGCGTTGGATAATTTCCGTGTAACTGACGGTAATCCTAATCCTGTTTCTGTTGATAATCTAGAAGAGACTATTGGAATGGATGTACTTCCTAACCCATTCTCCAACACCTTATCCATCCATTTCCACGAAGGAAGAGAAAGTGGAAGTCTACAAATTTTTGATTTGGCTGGAAAATTAATCATGAGCCAAGAAATCAATAATGAAAATACGATAGATGTAGCTACACAATCTTGGAGCAAAGGAGTTTATACCTTACAATATACTTCCGAAGGTAGAAGAATCATCCGCAAGGTTATTAAGCAATAATTGCAGCTAATTTCCATACTTATTATTATAAAATCGGGCGAGGGAAAAATCCCCTC